>DASPNK010000529.1:0-2812 GCA_035626575.1 Planctomycetota bacterium
CTCGCTCCTGCTGCTCGTCGCCGTCGGCATGCACTTCGCCCGGCGCAACTGAGGCCATGTCCTTCAAGACCACCGTCCTGCTGGTCGTGCTCGTGCTCGTCGCCGCGGCGGCGCTGAAGGTGTTCGGCGGCGGCGACGAGCGGCCGGCCGATCCCGCGAGCCGGCGGTTCTTCCCGGACCTCGTCGTCGCCGACGTCGTCGCCCTCAAGATCGACGACCCGCGCTTCAGCTCGGTCCGACTCGAGCGGACCGTCGACGGCTGGCGCGCGATCTCCGCCGATCCGAAGGATCGCCCGCGGCGCGCGCGCACGGAAATCGCCGAACAGGCCGCGCGCGCGGCGGGCGGCGCGCTGTTCCTCAAGCGCATCGAGAACACGGGCCCCGCCGACTTCGAGCGCTTCGGCCTCGATGCGACGCGCCGGCGGTCGGCGACCGTGCGGCGTCGCGACGGCGTCGAACGCAGGCTCGACTTCGGCGCCGAAACCCGCGACGGCGTGACCGCCGCGGCGCTCGACGGCAAGGGGCCGATCTCCGAGGTCGACTCGGTGCTACTCGCCGAGATCTTCCGGCCGTTCCAGGAGTGGACCGACGACCGGTTGCTTCCGGTCGACGTGGCGGCGGTGAAGGGCGTACGCGTCGGCGAACGCGCCGACGGCGGCCCGGCCTGGGCTCTCGCCAAGGAGTCGGCCCGCTGGCTCATCCGCGAGCCGGCCCCCGCGCGCGCCGACCAGGCCGCCGTCGACCGCCTCGCCGCGACGCTGTGCACCGTGGAGACGGCGGGCCCGTGGGTCGGGCCGCCCCCGGCGGGGCTTCGCCTCGCGCTGACCGCGACCCTCCACGACGGCGAACGCCGGTTCGAGGTCGGACGCGGGCTCGAGGACGGATTCGCGCCGATCCGGCTTGCGCCCGACGGCGCGTGGGACCGCATCCCCGTCGATCTTCTCGCGCGGCTCGAAGTCCCTCCGGCGGCGTGGCGCTCCCGCAGGCTGATCGACGCCGAGCCGACGCAGATCCTCTCGGTGCGCCTGCGTCCCCGGGGGGGCGACGAGATCGAGATGCGCCGCGCGGGCGGTTCGTGGGTGCTCGTGCCGCCGGCCGCGTGGCGCTGGTTCGTGCCGCGGCACCTCCACCGGCTCCCTTCGGCCGGCGATCCGCGCGGCGAGGCGCCGCCTCCCGACGCGCCGCGCCCGTCGCTGCCGGCGCTTCTCGATCCGTCGTCCGCGCTCCGCCTCGCCGAAGGCGTCGCGGCGCTCGAAGCGTCCGAGTTCGGCGGCCCGCCGCCCGCGGAGATCGAGCTGGAGGTCGTCGTGCGCTACGGGACCGACGAAGCCTCCGCGGCCGAGCGCACGTTCCGGCTCGGCCCCGCGGCCGAAGGCCGTCGCGCGGGCGTCGCCGACGGCGCCGGGACCTTCGCCGTGCGCGCGACCGACTCCGCGTTCCTCTTCGAGCCCTTCTACCGGCGCCTCGCGCGCATCGCGTCGGAGACCCTTCCGCACTGCATCACCGAGATCGAGGTGATCACGCCGGAGCGGAAGGCGGAGCTCCGCGCGACCGCGGTCGAGAACGGCCGGTTCCGGTTCGAGCTCCGGCGCGCCGACGGCTCGACGGTCGCGCTCGACGCCGAGCGCACCGAAGCGATCCGCTCGCGGCTCGCGGCCCTTTCGGTCCGGGAGTTCGTCGACTTTCCGGCGCGGCCCGAGCACGGCCTCGACGCGCCGCGCCTCACGGTGCGTTTCAAGGACACGGTGCAGGACGAGGCCGCGCCCGATCTGAATGCGCGCGGCGACTGGATCGTCTGGCGCGTCGGCGCGAAGACCCCCGAAGGGCTCTCGTACGGCGAGGTCGACCTGCGGCCGGGGCTGATCTTCACGGTCGAGCCGCGCGACCTCGACCCCGTGATCGACCTGCTCAACCTCTGAGGGCGCGCGGCCGCGCCGGCGTCGTCACGGCGCCGCGGCGTCGCCTTCGAGGGTGACGCACTCGATGCGGCCGTCGGGGCCGGCGAGGCACACGCGGTTGTGCCCGCCGCGCTTCGCGGCGAGCAACGCCTGGTTCGCCAGCTGGAAGATGCTTTTCGGGTCGGCGGCGTCGGCGGGGTAGGTCGCGACGCCCGCGGAGATGGTGACGCGCCCGGACGGCGCGGCGGGGAACCGGTGCGCGGCCACCGCGCGGCGGACGCGGTCGACGAAGTGCACCGGGCCGCCTTTGGCCGTCTCCGCGACGCGCTGCCGCCCCGTTTCGGGGAGGATCACGGCGAACTCGTCGCCGCCCCAGCGCGTGACCACGTCGACCTCGCGGAAGTTGCCGCGCAGCACCTCGGCCGTGTCGCGAATGACCTGGTCGCCCACGTCGTAGCCGTTCAGGGCGTTGAACCGCTTGAAGCCGTCGACGTCGATGATGGCGAGCGACACGTTGCGGCGATGCCGGCGCGCGCGCTCGATCTCGACGCGGAGCTGGCGCTCGAAGAACCGCCGGTTGAAGAGCCCGGTCAACGGATCGACGACCGCCATCTGGCGGAGGTCGGCGAGCTGCCGCGCGTTCTTCCAGTTGGCGGCGATCTGGGCGGCGACGAGCCGCGCGGCGCGCCGGCGCTCCTCGCCGGGGTCCACGCCGCCCGCCACCACGACGCCCAGCACCTGCCGACCGTCGAACAGCGGCGCGGCGATCGACGCGCCGATCGGCGGCGCGCGGCGGCAGACCGGCTCGCCGCGGACGGCGGCTTCGGCGGCGCGCGCCTCCAGCTCGGCCGAGGCGTCCTCGTCGTTCCCGTGGCCGGCGCGCCGAACGGTCTCCAGTTCGCCTTCGCGCGGCG
>DASPNK010000530.1:0-3545 GCA_035626575.1 Planctomycetota bacterium
CGGGCGCCCGGCGTCGCGCCGAGCGCGGCGAGCTGGCGTTCGGGACCGTCGACTCCTGGCTTCTCCGGCGCCTCACCGGCGGACGAGCGCACGTCACGGACCCCTCCAACGCCTCCCGCACGCTCGCCTTCGACCTTCGCAAGGGCGCGTGGGACGACGCGCTGCTCGCCCGTCTCCGCGTCCCGCGCGCGCTGCTTCCGGAGATCCGCGACAGCTCCGGCGTCGTCGCCGAGACGGACGCCGAGATCCTCGGCGCTCCAGTCCCCGTCGCGGGCCTGGCGGGCGATCAGCAGGCGGCGCTCTACGGCCAGGGGTGCTTCAAGCCCGGCATGATGAAGAACACCTGGGGCACCGGCGGCTTCCTGTTGATGAACGTGGGGACGGCGCCCGCGGCGTCCGCGTCCGGGCTGCTGTCGACCGTCGCATGGCGGCGTCGCGGCCGCACGACGTACGCCCTCGAAGGCGCGACGTTCGTCGCCGGCGCCGCGGTCCAATGGCTGCGCGACGCGTTGGGCGCGGTCGCGCGCGCCGACGAAACCGAGGCGCTCGCCGAATCGCTCCCGTCCAACGAAGGCGTCTACCTCGTACCGGCCTTCGTCGGCCTCGGCGCCCCGCACTGGGACGCCGACGCGCGCGGCGCGGTGTTCGGGCTGACGCGCGGCGCCGGCCGCGCCCATTTCGCGCGCGCCGCGCTGGAGGCGATGGCGTATCAGACGCGCGACCTCGTCGAGGCCATGGCGCGCGATTCGGGCGTGAAGCCGCGGGAGCTTCGGGTCGACGGCGGCGCGGCGCGCAACGCATTCCTCTGCCGCTTCACCGCCGACGTCCTCGGTCTCCCGGTGGTGCGTCCGACGGTGACCGAGACCACGGCGCTGGGGGCCGCGTTCCTCGCCGGACTCGCCGTCGGGTTCTGGCGCGACGAAGCGGAGCTCGCCGCGTTGTGGAAGGCGGAGCGCACGTTCGAGCCGCGGATGAAGCGCGCCGAGAGGGACGCGCTGTACGCCGGATGGCTCGACGCGGTCGCGCGCACGCTGACCGGCGGCGCCCGCGTTCGACGCGCGGCGCCCGCGGCGGCCGCGCCGCGCCGCCGGGCGGGACGTCTATGAATTCCGAAGGACCCTCTCGGTCCGGAGCCTCCATGACGACGCCGTCCGCGCCCTACGTCGCCCACGTCACTTTCAGCGACGCGCATTTCCGGGCGGCGGTGGCGCGGCTCCGTGCGGCGACGCGCGACCGCCGCCGGCTTCTGCTCGGCCGCGCGCTGATCGGCCTCGGCGTCGCGGCGTTGTTCCTCACCGGGCGACCGTGGCACGGCTTCGTCCTCCTCGGGCTCGCCGTCCTCGCGGCGACGCTGCCGACGCTCCTCTCCGCGCGGCTCCTGCGGCGCGACTTCGAGCGCCAGGCGCACCGCAATCAGCGTTGGGCGTTCGAGTGGAGCGAAGAAGGGTTGCGCGCCCAGACGCCCGCCCACGACGTTCGCCTCGCATGGGACCACGTTTCGCGCGCGGTCCGCTTCCGCGACGGCTTGCTCGTCACTCACGACGGCGACACGTCGACGTGGATCCCCGACGACGCCTACGCCGATCCGTCGCACCCCGACGCCGTCTTCCGCCTCGTCCGCCGCCACGTCGCCGACGTGTCCGAACGGCCCTGAGCACGGAGCGACGACGCGCACGCAAGTCTCGACGAGCGCGCTTCCGCCGTCCGGCTTCGACGATACGGGCGGACGCTGACGCCGTCGACCGCCGGCGTCCCCGCAAACCCCGCACGGCGCCGGTAGTGTCGTTTCACGTCCGGTTCGCGGGCGAGGTCCGCGTTGCGCGCGTAGACTCCGCGCCGCCGCGCCGTCGCCGGCGCGTCGGATGATCAAGTACCTCGGATCGAAGCGCGCTCTCCTGCCGACGCTCCTCGACGCCGTCGGAAGCGTCCGCGGCGCGCGCACCGTCGCCGACCTCTTCTCCGGCACCGCGCGCGTGGGCCACGCCCTGAAGCGCGCGGGCTATCGGGTGCTCTCCAACGACCACAACGCGTACGCGGCGACGTCGGCGCGCTGCTACGTGCAAGCCGACCGCGAAGACGTCGAGACGGACGCCCGCCGGCTGATCGCCGAGCTGGACGCGTTGCCGGGCGTCGCCGGGTACTTCACGCAGACGTATTGCCTCGACGCGCGCTACTTCCGTCCGGAGAACGGCGCGCGGATCGACGCGATCCGCGAGGGGATCGCGCGCAAGGGACTCGCGCCCGAGCTGGAGGCGGTGCTGCTCGTCGCGCTCATGGAGGCGGCCGACCGCGTCGACTCGACCGCGGGCGTCCAGATGGCTTTTCTGAAGCGCTGGTCGCGACGGTCGGGCCGAACGCTCAGGCTCCGCTGTCCGGACATCCTCCCCCGCGCGCCCCACGGGAAGGGCGCCGCCTTCGCGCTCGACGCGACGGAGGCCGCGCAGCGCCTCGAAGCCGACGTCGCCTATCTCGACCCGCCTTACAACCGGCACTCCTACCTCGGCAACTACCACCTGTGGGAGACGCTGATCCTCGGCGATCGGCCCGCGACCTACGGCGTGGCGAAGAAGCGCGTCGATTGCCGCGAGCGCCGAAGCGCGTTCAACTCGAAGCTCCGAGCGGCCGAGGCCCTCGAGCGCACGCTGCGCGCGACGTCGGCGCCCACGGTCGTGGTGTCGCACTCCGACGAGGGCTTTCTCGACGGCGCCTCGATCGAGGCCATGCTCCTCCGCCTCTGGGACGGCGCGGCGCGCGTGTACGTCGTCGAGCGTGCGCATCCGCGGTACATGGGCGCGCGCATCGGCATCTACAGCCCGAGCGGCGTCAAGGTCGGCCGCGTCGGGAGGCTCGTCAACGTCGAGCGGCTGTATGTGGCGACGCGCGTCGAGATCGACGAGGCGCGGCTCGGCGCCCGCGCGATCCCGCCGTGCGGGCCGGAGCGGCCCGCGCCGTCAGCCGCCGGCGAAGCGGGCCTTGAGGTCGCGGAGCGCGAGCAGCGCGTCGAAAGGCGCGGTGCGGTCGAGGTCGAGCGCGCGTAACGCCGCGCGTAACCCGTCGTCGGCCGGAGGCGCGGCGGCGGCGGCGGGCGGCGCGACGGCGAAGAGGTCGAGCTGGTCGGCGTCCCCCGCGCGGCGCACGCCGAGCTTCGGCAGCGGTTGCGCCTCCAGCTCGTCGAGCACCTTCCGCGCGCGCGCCAGCACGGGCTGCGGAAGGCCGGCCAGGCGCGCGACGTGCAGGCCGTAGGAGCGATCGGCGCCGCCTTCGACGATCTTGTGCAGGAAGTGGATCTCCTCGCCGTATTCGCGGACGGCGACGGAGAGGTTGGCCGCCGTCGGCAACGACGCGCCGAGTTCGACCAGCTGGTGATAGTGCGTGGCGAAGAGCGCGCGGCAGCGGATCTTCTTCGCGAGGAACTCGACGATCGCCCACGCGAGGGCGAGGCCGTCGAACGTCGACGTGCCGCGCCCGACCTCGTCGAGGATCACGAGGCTGCGCTCCGTCGCGTGGTGCAGGATGTTCGCCGTCTCGATCATCTCCACCATGAA
>DASPNK010000531.1:0-6655 GCA_035626575.1 Planctomycetota bacterium
GGCCGCGCCGGGCGCCGCCGCTTCGGCCGACCACGCGGCGAGCAGCGCGTCCACCGCCTTCAGCTCCTCGGCGCGCCGCGCGTAGGCGGCGTCCGACGCGAGCCGCACGCGCACCCGCTCCGCCGCGGCCCCGTCGAGGGCGCCGTCCAGGTAGGCGACGAGGTCGTCGTCGACGTCCGGTCGTTGGTTCATGTCACGCCTCGCTCGGCGACGGTCCCCACGTCGAGACGCGCCCCGATCTCGGGAGCGAGCGCACGCCTCAGGTTCTCTTTGGCCCGGTTCAGCAGGCTCTTCACCGCCTGCAACGAGAGGCTCATCGCCGAAGCGATCTCCTCGTAGCTCAGCTCGTGGAAGCGGAGCAGCGTGACGGCGACCCGCTGGTTGGCGGGCAACGCAAGCACCGCGGCGCGGACGCGATCCCTCAGCTCCCCCTGCTCGAGACCCGCCGACGGCTCCGGCGCGCGGGCGTCGGGCAGCCGCGCGCCCAACGCGACGCCTTCCGCGCCCGTCTCGGCGTCGAGCGACGTCGCGGCGCGGTAGCCGTCGTAGCGGATCCGGTTGAGCGTCACGTTGGAGGCGATGCGGAAGAGCCAGGTCCGGAAGCGCGCGTCGGGCCGGTAGGTCTTCCGCGCGCGGAAAGCCCGGAGGAGCGTCTCCTGCACGAGGTCGGCCGCGCGGTCGGGGTCGCCCGTCTGGCGGGTCATGAACGCGGTGAGCGGTTCGATGACGCGCCGGACGAGCGGGTCGAAGGCGGCGTCGTCGCCGGCGGCGACGCGCGACATCAACCGGACCTCCGGGTCGGCCTCGTAGGACGGGCCCTCGGGGCTCATCGCCTGTTGAACGCCCGACGGCGGGCGAAGTTCCGGCTCGATCGAAGCGCGTTTTCCGGCCGGGCCGGCCCCGTGGGGCCGGGGGTCGGGCCCCGGCCGGTCATGAGTTCACGTCGAGCAGCTTCAGGATGAGCGCCAGCCGGAAGGTCGCGTCGGTGTACTTCTTATGTTTCCCGCGCCAGGAGTCCTCGAGCGGGAAGTAGTGGTAGAGCGACCGCGTCTGGTGCTTGTCGATGGCGGGGTCGAAGTTGAGCGACCCGTCGTCGGGGTCGACCAGCGAGACGAGCCATTCGAGCAGTTCGACCGCCTTCGGGTTCTCCAGCAGCGTCCCGGTGCGGGCCAGCAGTTCGAGGTCGTGGAGCAGGTATCCGATCTTCTTGTCGGCGTACTGCTCTTTCGTGTTGTCGGCGACGTGCGGGATGCGGAGTTTCAGCAGCCGCTTCCCTTCGGCTTCCACCACGAGGCGCGGCGGGTCGTGTTTCGCGGCGAAGAGGTGCTTCACCGTCTGCGACACGATCTTCTTCCGCCGCGCGTCGGCGCGCGCGCCCTGCCAGAACGCGAGCAGGTAGAGCGTGAAGTGGTCCACCGGGATCGCGCCGTCGCGGAGCCGCCGGTAGGAGACCTTCTTGTCGCCCTCCTCAACCTCGACGGACCCGTCGTAGACGCCGGGTTCCGCCGGATTCGCGTACTGCCGCTCGAGCCGGTTCAGGACGTCTTCGCCCACGGCGTCGAGGTGCGCGTCGTCGCGGAGGCCCGCGCGCGCCAGCAGCGCCGCCGCGATGCGCTTCAGGTGGTCGCGCATCGCGGTCGCCAGCGACGGCTTCTCGCCGAGGTAGCCCTTCAGCTCATGAAGGTCGACGCCGTCGTCGCCGTTCAGGTACTGCTTGAGCAGCAGCCCGGTGCAGTGGCAGATCGGGTGCGTCAGGTCCCAGCCGCACTCCACCAGAAGCAGGAACTGGTTGACCGTGCCCGGCCCCTTCTTGCGGCTGAAGTTCGGCGGCTCGAAGTCGAGGAGCTTGCCGAGCCACACGCCGTTCTCGGACTGGAGCCGCGACACCGCGACCGCCGGCGGAAACTGGTTGACGCCTTCGCGGGCGCGGGCGACGTCCCAGTCGTCGGCGGGACGCTCGAGGATCTCGGTGAGCGTGCGCAGCTTGATCGGCGGGCACGCGCGCTCCAGCAGCCAGGGAGTCGTGGTCTTCGGCAGTCGGTCGAGCCAGCGCCCCATTCGATACCTCACCCGTCGCGGCGCGACGGCTTACGTGCGCCGCGTCACCGGGACCGCGGCCAGACGACGCCCGTCACGCGTCCCACCAGCGCGTCGAGCCCGACGGGGCCGAACGTGCGAGAGTCCGTGCTCACCGGCGCGTTGTCGCCCACGAGGAACAACGTGCCGGGCGGCACCGTGCGCGGGTCGGCCGTCAGGCCGGCGCCGTCGCGCCAAACGTAGTGTGCGTCGCGCGTGACGGCAAGGTCGCCGAGCGTCGCCGCGCCGCCTTCGACCTCGAACCAGAGCGCGGAGTAATCGCCGAAGCGCTCCGTCGCGCGCGGATCGCGCCAGACCTCACGCCAGTCGCGGTTCGACGTACGCGCACGGACAACGAAAAAACCATCGAGCGTTTCGACTTCCAGGCCGTCCGCGTCGGCGAGTTCTGAAAAAGTGACGAGACGCACGGCGCCGCCGTCTTCCTCCACGCGCACGGTCAGGCCCGTCGCCGCGAGATCGACGCTGCGTCGCTCGCCTTTCAGTCGATGCACGACCGAAAAGCGTGCGCCGGGATCGCGCCTGAGTTTTCCGACGACGACGCGCACGTCGGGCACGGGGTCGCGGCCGCGGTGCATCTTGCCGTCGGCGCCGGGGTGGTCGTCGCGAACGCCCATGTCGTCGCCGAGGGCGCCGCGAAGGTGCGCCCGGAAGACGCCGCACGCCGCGCGGATCCCGAGCGCGCCGTCGACCTCGAAGACCTCGCCGTCGCCGAACGGCTTGAAGCGCGCGGGACCGACCGCGCCCGTCCCGGGGTACACCGGCACGCGCATCGCCTCCGTCGTCTCGGGGGGGCGCGGCGGCCGCGCGCTCGACGACGGATCGTCGCCGACGAACAGGTCGCCGTTCCAGAGCAGGATGCGCTCGCCGCCCGTCGAGAGCACGCGTTTGACGAACGCCTTGCCTTCGCGGCGGAAGACGACCATGTCCCAGCGTCGCGGAGCGCCGCGCACGAACGCGGTCTTGTCGACGAGGACGCGATCGACGTCGCCGCGCAGCGTCGGCCACATGCTCTGCTCGCGGACGCCGTAGACGTCCACCAGGAAGAGCTTGGCGGCCCAGACCGCGAGCGCGGCGCCGAACCAGACGACGACGCGCCGCAGCGCCCGGCGGCGTCGCGCGGCGTCGGCCGGCGACGGCGCGGGCGGCACGGGTGCGCGTTCGACGCCCGCGTCGGTCATCGCACGTCGCTCCGCGCGTAGCGTTCGCGGCCGTCGATCGTCGTCGACGACACGTCCGCGGCGTCGCACGCCCACACCAGCGTCTGCACGGGGTCTTTCACCGGACCGTGGCGCGGCTGCGAGAGGTCGACGACGGCGAAGTCGGCGCGCTTGCCCGGGGCGAGCGTCCCGATCTCGTCCTCGAGCCCGAGCGCCCGAGCGCCGGCGAGCGTCGCCATTCGAAGCGCCGTCGCCGCGCGGAACGGCCCCACCGTCCCCGTCGCTCCGCGCCCGAGGAACATCGCGAGGCGCATCTCCTCGAACATGTCGAGGCGCGCGGACGACGCCGCCGAGTCGGTCCCCAGCGCGACGTTGACGCCCGCCGCGAGGAGCGCCGCGACGGGCGCGACGCCCTCCGCGAGCTTCAGGTTCGACGACGGGCAATGGGCGACGTGCGTTCCGGTCCGCGCGAGGATGCCGACGTCGTCGGGCGCGAGGTGCACGGCGTGGGCGACCAGCGTCCGCGGCCCGAGCGCGCCGAGCGCCTCGAGCGTCGCGGCGGGCGTCGCGCCGAGCGCGTAGCGGTCGAGACGGCCCTGGCGCGCGTAGGCGTCGTAGAGCGGGCCGCGCCGCTCCGCGAACATCGCCTGCTCCTCCGCGCTCTCGGAGAGGTGGAACGAAAGCCGCCGCCCTTCGGCGCGCGCTTTCGCCGCCGCGCGCTCGAAGGTGCGGCGCGGGCAGGTCCAGGGCGTGTGCGGCGAAAGGCCCCACGGAAAACCGTCGAGCGCCGCGTCGAGGCCGGACAGCTCCGACTCCGCCTGCGCCCAATACGCGTCTTCGTCGGGCGCCTGCGAGCCGAACACCTCGTGGAAGTGGACGCCGCGCAGACCGCGCCGGCGGAGCGCCGCCGCGCCTTCAAGTCGGAAGAAGTGGTCGCCGACGGCCGTCACGCCGCCGCGAAGCAACAGATCGACCGAGTGTTCGGCGCCGCGGACGAAGATCTCGGGCTCGCTCTTCCTCCGCTCGAACTCCGGGAGCAGGCCGCGATGGATCCAATCGAGGAACGGGGAGTCGTCGGCGACGCCGCGGAACGCGCCGAGGGCGAGGTGCGCGTGGGCGTCGACGAAGCCCGGAACGACGGCGGCCCCGCGCGGCGCGGCGGCGAATGCGGCGCCCGTCGGGGGCTCGCCGCCGCCGACCGCGACGATGCGGCCGGCGTCGTGGACCAGCCAGCCGGGCGCCAGGGTCGCGCCGTCGCCGGTCACCACGTAATCGGCGCGTAGCCCGGTCGGCATGCGCCGCGACTGTAACGCGGGGGCCTTCCCCCGCCGCGGGTCAGGCGCCGGTCATCGCGGAGGCCGCGCGCTGCGCCGCCTCGCGCGTGTCGAGCGCGCCTTCGCCGAGAAGCTTGCGGTAGCCCGCGATCACGCTCTCCCGGATCTCCGGCGCCTCGCGCACCTTCGCCACCAGCGCTTCGACCGTCGCCGCGGCGCCCGACGTCTGCACGACGTCGACGGGCGCGGCCGCCGCCGCACGCGCCGCGGCGACCGCCGTCCCTTGCGGACGGCGCGCTCCCGCGGCTGCCGGAGCCTTCGGCGCTTCCGCGCCCACTTTGAAGACGTCCATGACGCTCTCCTTCGAACCTGGCCGACGCCTCTCGGGCCGCCGGCGGCGGATCGCTCGTCCCCTTCTCGGATCGCCGAAGGGCCGCTTGAGACCCCGGGAGGAAATCTCCGCCCGGAATCTTTTTCGGTCCCTCGCCCGGGATCGCTGAAAGGGATTCCGCCCTCCGGAGCCCCCTTCAGCCGTCCGTTCGCTCTCGCCTCGCACGTTTTCGGACGCGGCCGCTCCGGCTGAAGGCGCGAATTTTCCGCGGGTTTCGCGCGCGCCGGGCTTTCCGCGCGCCTCCGACGGCCCGGGCGGCGCCGGGGCGGGGCACGACCGGTGCGAAAGGCGGTGCGCATGGCTCTCTCTCCGGACCTCGCCTCCGCCCTCGCGGCCCCCGCCGTGCTCGCCTCCCCCGCGTCCGAATCCGCCGGGCGCGGCGCGGCGGCCGAAGCGCCGCCCGAAGGGTTCGAACGGGACCTGGACGCCGCCGAAGCCGAGGCCGCCGCCGGGAAGTCGCCGACCGCCGGCCCGTCGAAGGTGACGGACGCATCGAAGGACGACGCCGACCCGCTCGCTCCCGCAAGCCCGCGGGTCCGCAACCGGCGCGCGGCGGACGACGCTTCGCCCGAGGCGACGACGGCGGCGCTGCTGAGCGCGCCGGCGGCGCTCGAACGGCCGACCACGCCGACGACGTCCGCGGCCCCGCCCGACGTGCCCGCCGCGCCGGGCACGACCCTACTCCGGACGTCCGTCGCCGCGGTCGCCGCGGTCGTCGCGGCGCCGACGACGTCCGCCGGCGTCGCAACGCGCCCGGCGAACTCGGGCCCGGCGACCGCCCCGGCTCCTGGCGTCGTCGACGCCGCCGCCGTCCGCGCCGCACGCGAAACCGTCGCGACGGCGCCCGCAGTCGCCGCCGAGCCCGGCGTTCCTGAGACTCCCGTCGACGCCGCTCCGCCGGCCGACGCGCCCGACGCCGCCGAAGTCCCGATCGCGACCGTGCTCGCCGAGGGCTCGCCGACCTTCGACCGCGCCGCAGTCGCGCCCGACGTCGCGATCGGACGAACCGGTCCGATCCGAGCCGAGGCGCCTGTCCCGACCGCGACGTCTCCCGCCCCCGAAACGCGATCGACGGCGCCCGTCGCACGTCGCGCGCCCGCGGTCGCCCGCTCGGTTTCCGGCGCCGCCGTCCCGACCGGAGACGCGTCGGCTTCGCCGGCGCACGATGCGATCGACGCCGCGATCGAAGGTCCTCCCGCGCCGACGCCGATCCCCGTCGAAGCGCGCCGCGCCCCGCGCCCCTCGGTCGACGCCGCGGCGCCGACGGACGCGACCCGATCGAACGCCGTCCCGCGCCCGGTCGACGCGGCCGATCCTTCGCCCGGCGCCGTTTCCGACGACGCCGCGGCGCCCGTCGCGCCCGGAGCCGCCTTCGTCGCCGTCGGCGGCGACGCCGCGCAGGACGGCGCCGCCCGCGACGACGCGCGCCGTTCCGGCGACGAACGCCGGTCCGACGCCTTCGCGCCGCAGGCGCCCGTCGCCGCGGCGAGCGCCGGAACGCGCATCGACCGCCCGGTCGACGCGACGCCCGCCGCTTCCGCGACCCTCGCCGCGCCGCCCTCGGGCGCCGCGCGCCTCGATCTCGACCGCACCCTCGCCGCGCTCTCGGGAGAGATCGTCGCGGGCCGCCGCGAGATCCGGCTGAAGCTCGACCCGCAGGACCTCGGGAAGATGACGGTGCGCCTCACGACCTCGGGCGACACGGTCCTCGCCCGCCTCGTGGTGGAGCGCGCCGA
>DASPNK010000532.1:0-4724 GCA_035626575.1 Planctomycetota bacterium
CGTTCGGCGGCCCGCCGGCGCCGAGACCGAGCGCCTCCGTCGCCGCGCTCCACGCGCCGCCGAGCGGCGACGTCCACGAGGGGGGCACGACGAAGCGCAGGGCCGTCGCCGTCCACATCGCGCCGCGCCACGCCGGCCGCAGGCGTCGGCCGAGCGACGCGTCGATCATCCAGGCGAGGGAGGCGCACAGCGCGCCCTGGATCGAGGCGACGGCGATCCAGTCCGCCCAGGCGAGCGCCGCGCCTTCGACGGAGCTCACCGCGCGGATTCCTTCTTCGCAGGTTCCTTGAGCAGTCGCGCCAGCTCCTCGCGATCCTTGCGGCTCAGCGTCTCCTCGCGGAGGAGGTGATGCACCAGCGGCGCCACCGCGCCCCCGAAGGCCTTGTCGAGGAGCGCTCGCAGCGCCCCGCGCCGCCCTTCGTCGCGCGTGACGGTCGGCAGGTAGTGCGCGGCGTTCCGGCGCATCTCCGCCGCGACCGCGCCTTTCTCCTCCAGTCGATCGAGGAGCGTCTTGACCGTGGTGTACGCCCACGCGGTCTCCGGGGCGAGCGCGTCGTGCACGTCGCGCGCCGTGGCGGGGCTCCGGGTCCAGAGCACCTCCATGACCTTCCACTCGGCGTCGGTGAGGGCGATCTTCGACATGTGTCGTAGGTTCTACGACGCGTGTAGTAGATCGTCAAGCGGCGCCGGCGCGAACGCGGATTCCGGGGCGGCCGGGCCCGCCCCCGGTCAGGTCGAGGCGCGGATGATCGAGTGGATGCCGCCGCGGCCGGTCCAGCGCGTCTCGATCTCCATGCGCCTCGGCCGGCAGCAGGCGACGAGGTGGTCGAGCATCTCGTTGGTCACGGCCTCGTAGAAGATGCCCCGGTTGCGGTAGCTCTGGTAGTAGAGCTTCAGGCTCTTCAACTCGAGGCACTCGCGATCGGCGACGTAGCGGAGGGTGATCGTCGCGAAGTCGGGATGGCCGGTCTTCGGGCAGACCGAAGTGAACTCGGACGCGACGTGTTCGATCTGAAAGTCCCGGTGCGGCGCCGGGTTCGGGAACGTCTCGACCGGAGGGAGCGCGGGCCTTCGTCGCGAGGGCATGGCGGACCCTACGGGCGCGCCGACGGCGGTTCAAACGCGCCGTCCCGCGCGTCGCGCGCGATGCGGTCGAACGCGACGGAGAAACGCACGGGCGCGAGGAGCAGCGCGAGGACGCCGAGCGCCGCCGTGAGCCAACCGTCCCAGCTGCGTTCGAGCAGCACGCCGGCGAGGCCGAGGAGCGCCGCCGCCTCGCTGCACGCGACCGACGCGACCCCGTACTTCACCGCGCCCGCGACGCGGGCGGCGTGGTCGAGATCGTCGGCGTACATGCGGCGTCCGACGAGCGACGACGCCACGACGAGCGCCGCGGCCGCGCCGAGGAACGCCTGCTCGCGAGGCGTGGCGGAGCGATCGGCGTCGATCGTGTCGAACGAGACCTGGGAGGCGACGAACGCCGCGAAGGCGGCGACGCCGCCCAGCGCCCCGAAGACGACGAGGGTCGTCTTGCGGCGGGCGGCGCGCACGTCGGGGGGAACGCTTCCACGGCGGCCGGTTGGCGGGGTCATACGCGCGGTCTCCGCGCCGCGCGGGGACGCGCGGGCCGGCTATCCTACGCCGCATGCGCCGCATCCTCGCCGCCGCCGCGCTCGTCGCGGCGGCCTGCTCCTCGCCGCGCGGCGGCTCGGAGGCCCCGCCGTTGGAATTCGACCCGCTTCCCGCCGACCCGCACTCGTACTCCCGGCCGAACGACGCGCGGGTCGTCCACATGCGATGGACGTGGCGCCCCGACTTCGACGCCCGCACGCTGCACGGCGTCGCGGAATTGCACGTGCGGCGTCGACCCGGGGTGCGCGTCCTGACGCTCGACTCGCGCGGGCTCGTGGTCGAGCGCATCGGCGCCGGGCCGACCGACGCGCACGGGCCGGCGTATCCCCACCGCGTCGGCGCGCCCGATCCGGTGCTCGGCGCGCCCCTCGAAATCACCTTGCCTCCGTCGACGGGCGACCGCGTCGACGCGCTCGTCGTCACGGTCGTGTACCGCACGTCGCCCGACGCCTCCGGCCTCCAGTGGCTCGAGCCCGCGCAGACCCACGACAAGTCCGCGCCGTATCTGTTCTCGCAGGCGCAGGCGATCCACGCGCGGAGCTTCCTGCCGTGCCAGGACTCGCCGGGCGTGCGCTTCACGTACGACGGCGCGGCGGACGTTCCGGAACGCCTCACCGCGGTGATGTCGGCGGAAGGGATCGGCGGGCCCTCCGTTCGCGCCGCCGGGCGCCGGTTCTACTTCCGTCAGGAGCGTCCCCTGCCCGCGTACCTCGTGGCGCTCGCGGTCGGCGACCTCGCGTTCCGCGCCACGGGCCCGCGCACCGGCGTCTGGAGCGAACCGGGAGTCGTCGAAGCGGCCGCGTCGGAATTCCGCGACCTCGAAGCGATGGTCGACGCGACGGAGGAGCTGTACGGCCCGTATCGCTGGGGCCGCTACGACGTGCTCGTCCTGCCGCCGAGCTTCCCCTTCGGCGGCATGGAGAACCCCAACATGACGTTCGCCACGCCGACGCTCCTCGCCGGAGATCGGTCGCTGGTCTCCGTCATCGCCCATGAGCTGGCGCACTCCTGGTCGGGCAATCTCGTCACGAACGCCGACTGGTCGGACTTCTGGCTCAACGAGGGCTTCACCGTCTACCTCGAGCGTCGCATCGTCGAGCGCCTCTACGGCGTCGAGACCGCGACGCGCCAGGCCATCCTCGGCCGCAACGAGCTCGCGGCGACCATGGACGAGTTCAAGGACCGCCCCAAGCTGCGGCGCCTGAAGACCGATCTCGCCGGGGAGGATCCCGACGACGGCATGAACAGCGTCCCTTACGAGAAGGGATGCCTCCTCCTGGTGCTCATGGAGCGGCTCGCCGGCCGCGACCGGTTCGACCCGTTCCTTCGCGCATGGTTCGACGCGCACGCCTTCCGCTCCGCGTCCACCGCCGAGTTCGTCGCGTTCGCCGCCGCGCGGCTGCCCGACGTCGTCGCTCGGATCGATCTCGCGCGATGGATCGACGGCGAAGACCTTCCGCCCGACGCGCCCGAATTCGACCGGTCCGTGTTCGCGGCGGCGAACGCCGCCGCCCGCGACTTCGCCGAAGGTCGCCGCGCGGCGAAAGATCTCGGCGCGGCGTCGTGGACGACCGACGAATGGCTGCGCTTCCTCGCCGCGGCGCCCGACGATCCGCCCGCCTCGAAGCTGGCGGAGCTGGACGCGGCGTGGGGGCTGACCGGGCGCGGCAACGCGGAGGTCGCCGCGGCCTGGCTCGCGCGTTCGGTGCGCGCCGGCTACGAGCCTTCGTACGCACGCCTCGAGGAGTTCCTCGTCGGCATCGGCCGCCGCAAGTTTCTCAAGCCGCTCTACGCCGAACTGCTCAGGACGCCGGACGGCCGCGCCCGCGCCGAGGCGATCTATCGGAAGGCGCGCCCGGGATACCACCCCATCGCGCAGGCGACGCTCGACCGACTCTTCGCCGAAGCGCGTTGATCCGAAGAGCGCGCGATTTCGAGCGGGCCGGCGGCCGCGCCACGAAATCTCGCTTTCTTCGTTCTCTGCGTCCTCGTGGTCGCGGGTCCTCGCCTCGATGCCTGAGAGGCTGCGCGCCGTGAAGTCGAAGCGCGACCGCAGCCTCGCGTCGCGGGCGCGCGGCCGACGCCATTTCGACAAAGCCTGAATAACTCGGAGTCGCCGGCGCTCGCGGACGCTTCGCGTATCAGTCGCCTTGTTGACGCTCCCTCGAAACGCTCCTTACGATCCCGCCTCTTTCGCCGATTTTTTGCCCGTCGGCGGCCCGTCCGCGTTCCGCGCGCGCCGCTCGCCGCCGCCGGGATCCGATCGCACGACCCGCCTGCCGCGCGCCTTCGAGCGCCCCCGTCTCCCATGAAGAAGAGCGCCTCCCGCAAGGCTTCGAAACCCGAACTCCCGATCATGCGCCCGCTTCCGGGCGCCGGCCGCGACGGGACCGCGGTCGCGCCCGCGCGCGTGCGCGTCGAGCGCCTCGCGGACGGCGGAGGCGGCGACGGCGGCCCCGACGTGATGCGCGAGATCCTCTTCGCGCTCAGCGCCTACAAGCAAGGCGACTTCGCCGTGCGCCTTCCGCGGCACTGGGTCGGCATCGAGGGGAAGATCGCCGACGCGTTCAACGACGTGGTCGCGACGTCGGAGCGCCTCTCCGTCGAGATGGCGCGCGTCAGCCTCGCGGTAGGCAAGAAGGGCAAGCTTAAGCAGCGCCTCTCGGTGCCGGGCGCGATCGGCGGCTGGGCGCACAAGGCCGAGGCCATCAACACGCTGATCGACGACCTCGTGTGGCCGACCACCGAGGTGACCCGCACGATCTCCGCGGTGGCGAAGGGCGACCTCAACACCTCGATGAACCTCGAGGTGGAGGGACGCCCGCTGGAAGGCGAATTCCTCCGCAGCGCGAAGATCGTGAACACGATGATCGACCAGCTCGGCGTGTTCACCTCCGAGGTGACGCGCGTCGCGCGCGAGGTCGGCACCGAAGGCAAGCTCGGCGGCCAGGCGCAGGTGAAGGGCGTGTCGGGCGTGTGGCGCGAGCTGACCGAGTCGGTCAAGTCCTTCCAGGTGCCGGCGACGCCGGGCACGACCGCCTGGCCGCCAAGGCGGCCTTCGGTGCCGACCTCGCGCGCGACGCGCGTCACCT
>DASPNK010000533.1:0-4219 GCA_035626575.1 Planctomycetota bacterium
CTTCATGGTCTGGGACCGCATCCAGACGTTGACCGGCCTGCGCGACGAGTATCTCCGCAAGAAGACGGAGATCGAAGCGAAAAGGAAGCAGCTCGCCTCGCTCAAGATGGCGTCGCCGGAGTGGTTCGAGCTGCACCGCACGCTGCTCACCGACGTCGACGCGCTCTGTGGCTGGCTGCGCTCCACGATCTTCTCCGCGGCCGCGGCGCAATGGGAGAAGGCGTACGGCGGCGAGCTGAAGAAGGCCGGCGCGGCGGCGTCCAAGTCGCGGCTCGAGGAATCGAAGAAGATCGCGCCGTTCACCGACCTCGCGCGCCTCGAGGCGGTCTGCCACGAGGCCGGCAAAGGCGGCGTCAAGTGGCACGCGCGCCAGTCGAAGCACATCCGGATCATCGCCCACACGGGCATCCCGATCGAATCGGTGAATAACGCGCTGACGCTCGGCGAGCGCATCATCGAGGGTTTCCGCACCGACTTCATCGACGCCTTCCTCGAGCCCGAGGAGCGCGACCCGATCCCGGAGGAGATGTTCGAGGAGTACCTGTTCACGCCCGAAGACCACGACCTCGGCGCCGTGCTTTGGGAGACTTTCTACGGCAAGAAAATCGGCGAGCCGCGCGAGAAGGTCTACAAGCTCAACCGTCGCGGTCGCGGCGGGCGCGCGGACTTCGTCCATCTCTGCAAGACCGAGACGGACCTCGACGGCTTCGTCGCCCACACGATCGGCCACGATCTCGCCGATCTCGCGTTCGCGCGCGGACAGGCGTGCCCGGCGTGGATGGGCGAAGGCTTCGGGTACTGGGTGTCGTTCGAGCACCTCGCCCGGAACTCGATCACCTGCTTCGCGTTCTCCATGCCGACGTACGCCAAGGCCGCCGAGCGCGAAGGGCTGAAGCAGACCGAAGAAGGCATGCGCGCCGCGTTCCTCGCCCTCGCGCTCAGCAAGGGCCCTTCGATGAGCGACCTCATGCAGACGCCGCTCGTCTCGATGGAGGCGCCCGACCTTGCGAAGGCGTGGTCGGTGATCGACTGGCTGGTGACGATCGAACGCAAGAAGCTCAAGCCGTTCCTCGTCGGCGCGTGCGAGTCCGAGAAGGACGGCCGGACCAACATCGAGTCCTTCCGCGACGACGCGATGAAAGTCTTCGACGTGACGAGCGGCGACGTCTACGTCCAGATCGACGAGATCTGGCGCCGGTTCGCCGCCTCCGGCGGCGGCGAGTCGAAGAAGAAGAAGACCTCCTGACCCGAGGCCGTCGGACCGGCGGGCCGACGCCCGTCGGCGCGGCGGTCCCCGGGACGCGACCGCGGCCTTGAGCGGGGCGGCGGCGCGCGCGAGGGTGCGCGCGCCCATGGCCGACGCCCCCGCCGACAAGCCCGCCGAGGCGGACGCGACCTCGCTGCACGCGCTGCGTCCGCCGAAGCGGCCGAGCGGGCTGCTGTCGCTGTTCCTCACCGGCATGGCCGACGTGTGGAGCGCGACGCGGCAAGGCGTCGCGCGGCGCGGCGACCTGGGCGGCCTCCTGTTCATGGTGGCGTCGGCCGCGTCGTTCGCGCTGATGGCGGCGTTCGTCAAGCTCTACCTCCCGACGGTGCCCACCGCGCGCACCGTGTTCTGGCGCGGCGCGCTGATGACGCTCGCGTTCGTCGCGCTCGCCCGGGCGCGTCGCGTTCCCGTCGCCGGCGTGCGGCGCGCGCGGCTGGTGCTGCGCGGACTGCTCGGCGCGGGCGCGGTCTCCTGCTACTTCTGGTCGGTCCAGCGGCAGTCGATCGGCGACGCCGTGCTGCTGCAGTACACGCACCCGGTCTTCGTCGCGGTGCTGGCGCCGCTGGTCCTCCGCGAGCGCACCGGGCGCGGCCACTGGCTCTGGGTGGCGCTGGCTTTCGCGGGCGTCTGGCTGGTGGCCGGGGCCGAAGGCCGATTCAAGCAGGCCGCGCTGGTCGGGCTCTCGGGCTCCTTCCTGTCCGGGCTCGCGTACATGACGGTCCGCGACCTGTCGCGCACCGAGAACCCGTGGACGATCCTCACGTGGTTCTCCGCGACCATGGCGCCGACGGCCGCCGTCTGGGCGCTCGTCCAGGGAGAGAGCCTCGTTCCCGTCGACGCCGCGGAGGTCGGCGGCCACCTCGCGATGACGTCGGCCGGGCTCGTCGGCCAGTGGGCGCTGACCCACGGCCTGTCGCGCTCGGGCGCCGCCCGGGCGACGGCGGTCTCGATGTCGGGGCCGGTGTTCGGGCTCCTTCTGGACCTCGCGCTGCCCGACGCCGTCGTCGTCGCCGATCTTTCGACGGCGCGGCTGGGGGGCACCGCGCTGGTCGTCGGCGCGCTGATCTGCCTCGCCCTGAATCGCCCGAAGGGATAGCCTTCGCGCGCGGCGCCGCGCAGCCCTCGCCCGAGGCCGCGCGCCGCGGAGCGTTTCTCATGCGAAAGGCGACGGCGTTCTTCGTGATCCTCGGTGCGGCGCTCGCGCAGGACGCGTCGCCGGCGGCGCCGGCGGCGTCCGACGTGGAGCGGCTCGCGCGCCTTCTCCGTCTGGAAGACCTGCGGGTCGCGACCCCCGCCGCGTGGGCCGCGCTCGAAGGCGCCGCCGCCGACGACGCGGCCTGGAAGGCCCGCGTCGCGCTGGCGAAGAAGCGCGTCTTCGAGGACCCGTTCGCCGAGACGCCGCGCGCCGTCGACGGCGAGGCTCTGGTCCGCGCCTATTCGGCCGAACACGACGACGTCGACGCGCTGCAGGTCGCCGCGCACGACCTCGCGCGCTTCCCCGGCAGGCTGCCGAAGTCCGCGGCCGAGCCGCTGCGGGCTCGGCTCGGGCATCCCGACCCGGAGGTCGCCGGCTTCACGGCGCGCGCGCTCGCGCGCGTCGAAGGGGCGGGGGAGGCGGAGGCTTCGGCGATCGTCGCCGCCGCACTGAACGGCGGCGGGCGTCTCGCGCAGATCGACCGTCTGCGGGCGCTGGCGACGTTGCCGGGCGGCCCGGCGCGGCCGGCGATCCTCGCCGCGATGACCGCCGGCGATCCGCATCTGCGCCGCACGGCCTGCGAGACCGCGGCGGCCGTCGCCGGGACCTTGCCGGACCGGGACCGGAAGGGCCTCGCGCGGTTGGCCGAGACGATCTCGGCGAACGATCCCGAACACGACGTGCGCGCGGCCGCGGCGGACGCGTTCGCCGCGCTGGATCGCCGGGCGTTCCTCGCCGCCGCCGACGGCTACCGCTTCGCCGCGCCATGGCCCGTCCGCGCCGTCGCCGCCCGACGGTTCGCGACGTTCGCGTCGCTCGACCCCGAGGCGCTCGCGCCGGACTTCGGCGCCGACCCCGACCGCCGCGTGCGCCAGGCGGCGCTGGAAGCCTGGGCCGACGTCGCGGCGCGCAAAGACGCCGCGGCGTTCGCCGTCGCCCGCGCCCGGGCGGCCTCCCTGGCGCCGGAGTGCGATCCGGTCGCCGTCGGCCTCCAGGCGCGGATCCGGCGCGCCCTTTGGGACTCGAAGCGGGAGACCGACCGCGCCGCGCTCGCCGCGTTCCTCGAGCGCGCCCGGGCGGCGATTCCCGTTCATGACGTGGAGCCGCTCCAGGACTTGGTGAGGCTCGCCGACGCATTCGGCGGCGAGGAGGGGACGGCGACGCTCGTCGCCCTCGCGTCCGCGCCGCACGTCGAACGGGACGTCTTCGCCCGCGCCCGCGCCGCCTTGGAGCGGCGCGGGAAGCCGGCGCCGCCGGCGGCGGAGGTCGATCCGGAAGGCGTCGACCTCGCGCCGTACCTCGAGGCGGCCCGCCGCGCCCTCGACCCGACGCCGATCACCGCCAGGGTGACGACCGACCGCGGCGTGTTGACGTTCCGGATGCGCCCCGACGTCGCCCCGCTCACGGTGCGGCGCTTCGCCGCGCTCGCGCGCGCGAAGTTCTACGACGGGCTGCTGTTTCACCGGGTGGTCCCGGGGTTCGTGGCGCAGGCCGGCTGCCCGCGCGGAGACGGCTGGGGCGGCTCGGCGGAAACCCTGCGCTGCGAAACGTCGGCGTCGCCTTATATGCGCGGGACGCTCGGGATGGCGCTGGCCGGCAAGGACACCGGGGGCAGCCAGTGGTTCGTCACCCATCGGAGGACGCCGCACCTCGAAGGGAAGTACACGGTGTTCGGCGAGCTGGTCGACGGCTTCGACGCGCTCGACGCCCTGGTCCAGGGCGACCGCATCCGCTCGGTCGTCGTCGACGGCTGAGGC
>DASPNK010000534.1:0-8874 GCA_035626575.1 Planctomycetota bacterium
GACATGCGCGTCGCTTCGAGGGGGTCGTGGGCGGTGGAGACGTCGCCGGCGCTCATCGCGGTCGCGTTCTAACCCCGGCCGCCGCGCCGCCCGGCGCCGCCGTCGAAAAACCGCGGCGCCGAACGCCGCGCCCGCGCGTCGACAAAAAAACCCCCGCGGCGCCGTGGGCGCGCGGGGGCGTTCGTCGCCGGCGCGAAGCCGGCGAACCGATCACTGCTGGAGGAAGACGTCGAGGTCGCGCGCGCGGAGAACCTGGATGCCCCAGCGCAGGGCGTCCTTGTAGACCTGCGACTCGGTGAGCTCCTCCGCTTCGGGCGTGTCCTTCGACCCGAGCACGAGGAAGTCGGTCTCGACCGTCACCTTGTCGTCGACCTTCGCGCCCATGCGCTCGAGGATGCGCTTGGCGTTGTCGGCGGACATCGTGCCGAGGTTGCCGAGGAACACGAAGCGCGTGGTGCGGCCCTTTTCGAAGTACGGGTTGTAGATCCAGTCCCCGTCGACGATGCGCTGGCCCGGCTCCTCCGCTTCGATGCGCGCCTCGGACTGCGTGGGGCCGACGCTGGTGACGACGGCCGTGCCGCGCAGCACCTTGTCGCCGCCCTTGACCGTGGCGAAGACCTGGAAGCGCGTGCCGCGGCGCAGCAGGTCGCGCGATCCCCGGTCGATGAACATCGTGCGCGCGCTGCGGTTCACCGTGAGGACGGACCCGTCCGGCGTCATCGTCGCGCGCTGCATCGTGTACTGCGACTTGATCGAGCCCACCGCCGCGTCGAGCTCCTGGGTCTTCAGGCGCTCGGCGTTGATGTCGCGGTTATGCGTGTCGGCGCTGGTCTGCACCGCCGTCGTCGCTTCGCGCAGCTTGTTCTGCAGCGTGTCGCGGTCGCCCGTCAGCTCGTTCACCTGCTGGGTGAGGCGCGCCGTGTTGTTGTCCTTCTCGGAAGTGACGGTCGCCACGTCTTCGTTGCGGCGCTTGTCGGCCGCGGCGACCGCGGTGCGCTGAGCCTCGACCTCGGCCTTCTGCGCGGCGAGCTGCTGCGCGAGGACCGTGTTCTCCTGCACCTTCGTGGTGTAGGCGCCGCGGAGGATGGTCAGCGCGTCGAAAGCCGTCTTCGGCGCCGCCGATTCCTCGCCGCCGGTGCGGGAGATTTCGCGCAGGTCGTTGAGGTACTTCTTGGTCACGTTCCCGAGCTGCTCGGGGCTGCTCGGCGTGATCGGTTCGCCGCGGCCGACGCCTTCCGGGATCGTCAGATCGACCGGGATGCCGCCGCCCATGTACTGTGCGACCTCGCGGTAGGCGAGCTTCGTATAGCCGACCTCGTTCTCGAGGCGGCGATAGTTCGTCTGCGCCGTCTGCGCCTGGGTGCGCAGCTCCTCGTTCTGCTGGAGCTGGGTGAACCAGAGGAACGCGAAGGCCAGCGTCATGACGAGGACCACGATCAGGAACATGACGTGGACGGCGCCGCGTCGCGCATGCCGAGGTGACATCACCGAGATCTCCGACGGCGGCGGGTCCGCCGTTGTCCCTTTCGCGGGAGGATGTTCCATCTGCGCGGCCGCGATGCAGGGCGCGAGCCGCGATCCGGCTCCAAAGCCGGCCGAGCGAGGCGGGATCATACGTCCGCCGCGGAACGAACGTCAAGGCGCGGCCCGGGCCGCGCGCGACCTCGCACGGCGGCGCGGGCCCGGGCCGCGGTTGGAGATCGCGCGCGCAGCGCCTAGAATGCGCCCGGCCGTTGCTTCCGGCCCCCCGCCTCATCGAGCGTCGACCGCTCCCAGGTCAGCCTTCTTGCGCCCGCCTACCGACTCTTCCTCGACCCGACGCTCCGCGTCCGTCCCCGTCATCGGGGTCTGCGGCGGCGTCGGCGCCGGCAAGTCCGCGGTCGCGGCGGCCTTCGCGCGGCGCGGGGCCGAGACGGTCGACGCCGATCGTTTGGCCCACCGCGCGCTCGACGTTCCGGCGGTGCGCGACGCGCTTACGGCCCGATTCGGCGGCGGAGTGATCGACGACGAGGGGCGTATCGACCGCGGCGCGCTACGGGCCCGCGTCTTCGGACCCGGCCCGGAGAAGCGCGCCGCCCTGCGCGATCTCGAAGCGGTCGTCCATCCCGTCGTGCGTCGGGGTCTCCACGACGCCGTCGAGGCCGCGCGCCGCCGTTCCCAGCCTCCGCCCTTGATCCTTCTCGACGTCCCCCTGCTCACCGAAGGCGACCTCGCCGACGCGTGCGACGCCGTCGTCTTCGTCGACGCGCCCGAGGCGGAGCGGCGCGCCCGGACCGCCCGAACCCGGGGCTGGACCGCCGACGAACACGCGGCGCGCGAGGCGGCGCAGTCTTCTCTCGCCGAGAAACGGGCCCGCGCCGCCTATGTGATCGTCAACGACGGCGACCTCGCGGCCCTTGACGCGCGCGTCGCCGACCTCTTCCCCCGCCTCGCCGCCGTCCCGCCGCGCTCCAACGGTCCGTCCGCCTGATGAGTTCCGAAGCCTCGCCTCCTTCCGGCGGCGCGCCCAAGCGGCGCGCGCCGCGCAAGACGTCCGCCGGGAAGCCCCCCCGGCGCGGCGCCGCCGCCCGTCGCACGGAGCCGTCGTCGCCCCGCGACGCCCTTCACCGGGCCGCCGCCGGCGCCGCGGCGACCGCCGCCGCGGGTCGCCCGCGTCGACCCGCCGTCGAAACCGGGCCGTTCGGCGGTCCGCTGACGTCCGCCGAAGCGAAGGCGCTCGACGCGCGCGCCGTCGCGCTCCGCGACCAGCCGCCCCATCTCGCCGCGCTGAAGGCGATGGACGACGCGTCGCTCCGCCGCCTCGCGACCGAGCTGGGCGCCCCGCTCGCCGAGCGCCTCGGCCGACGGGAGCTGATGTTCGAGACGCTGAAGCTCCTCGTCCGCCGCGACGGCCTCGCCTACGGCGACGGCGTGCTCGAGGTGCTGCCGGACGGCTACGGGTTCCTGCGGAGCTCCGCCGAGTCGTACCTCGCGAGTCCCGACGACGTGTACGTCTCGCCGAGCCAGGTGCGCCGGTTCGGCCTGCGCACCGGGTCGCGGGTCGAAGGGCAGGTGCGACCGCCCAAGCCGCAGGAGAAGTTCTTCGCCCTCATGCGCGTGGAGGCGGTCGACGGCGAGCCGCCCGAAGAAGCCGCGCGCCGCCCGCACTTCGAGGACCTCCCGCCGGCGCATCCGACGGCGCGCCTGCGCCTCGAAACGTCGCCCGAGACGACGTCCACGCGGGTGATCGACCTGCTCGCGCCGGTCGGCAAGGGGCAGCGCGCCCTCATCGTGGCGCCGCCGCGTTCCGGCAAGACGATCCTGCTCGAAGAGATCTCCCACGGGCTCGCGGCGAACCATCCCGAGGTCGAGCAGATCCTGCTGCTCGTCGACGAGCGGCCCGAGGAGGCCGCCGAACTGCGCCGCAAGGTGAAGGCCGAAGTCATCGCGTCCACTTTCGACGACGTGCAGAGCCGTCACCTGCAGATCGCGGAGCTGGTCCTGCAGCGCGCGCGGCGCCTGGTCGAGGCGGGGCGCGACGTCGTGATCCTCCTCGATTCTCTGACCCGCCTCGCCCGCGCGTTCAACGCCGACGCCCCGCACACCGGCCGCGTGCTCTCCGGCGGCGTCGACGCCGCGGCCCTTCAGCGGCCGAAGCGTTTCTTCGGCGCGGCGCGCGCGGTCGAAGGCGGCGGGTCGCTCACCGTGATCGCGACGGCGCTGATCGACACCGGATCGCGCATGGACGAGGTGATCTTCGAGGAGTTCAAAGGCACCGGCAACCTCGAGATCGTGCTCGACCGCTCCCTCGCCGAGCGCCGGCTCTTCCCGGCGTTCGACGTCCTCGCTTCGGGCACGCGCAAGGAGGAGCTGCTCCTCCATCCCGACGAACTGCGCCGCATCAACCTCCTCCGCTCGGTCATGGCGCGCCTCGAGCCCGCCGAGGCGCTCGAGCTCCTGCTGGGCCAGATGCGCCGCGCGAAGACGAACGTCGAGCTCCTGCTCTCGATCCGCGGCTGAAAAAAGGGACCGCGGAGGCCCGCGCGCGGAGCGATGCGGAGCGACTCGTCGTGGACCACGTCCCGCGTCGGCCGCCGACCGACGATGCGGGCGCGTCCTCGGGGGCTGCGCCCCCTCGGCACGACGCTCCGCGGTCCACGCGGGGCACGGCACAGGACGACTCAAGTGCCGCGACGCATGGACCGCGACCGGCGTGCCGCGCATGGACCGCGGAGGCCCGCGCGCGGAGCGAAGCGGAGCGACGGCCCCGCATCGTCGGTCGGCAAGGATCGCCGGCGGCGCGGTGATCGTCGCTGCGCCCGGCACGGCGCTCCGCCGCGCCGGCGGTCAGCTCAGCGCGGTCTTCAGCTCGCGGACGACTTCTTCCTGCTCCGCGGCGGTCAGGCCGGGGAAGATCGGCAGGGCCAGCACTTCGGCGGCGGCGCGCTCGCTTTCGGGGAAGTCGCCCTTCCGATAGCCGAGATCCCGGAAGCACTCCTGCAGGTGGAACGGCACGGGGTAGTACACCATCGTGCCGACGCCGCGCTCCTTGAGCCGGGCCTGCACCGCGTCGCGGCGCCCGCCGCCGATGCGGACCACGTATTGATGCACGGAGTGGCCGGCGTCGATCTGCGGCGCCTGCACGCGGCCGTCCAGCAGCCCGGCGTCTTTCAGAAGCCCGGCGTAGCGCGCGGCGTTCTCCCGGCGCGTCGCGTTCAGCGCCGGCAGGTGCGGCAGCGCCGCCGCGAGAAAAGCCGCCTGCATCGCGTCGAGGCGGAAGTTCCCTCCGATCACCGCGTGGTGGTACTGCTGCGTCTGGCCGTGCGCGCGGAGCTGCTTCAGCGCGTCGCGGCGCGCGGGATCGCGCGTCACGCACATGCCGGCGTCGCCGGCGGCGCCGAGGTTCTTGGTGGGAAAGAACGAAAAGGCGCCGATCGCGCCGACGGTTCCCGCGACGCGCCCCTTCGCGTCCTTCGAGCCGATCGCCTGACACGCGTCCTCGAGCACCGGGACGTCGCCCGCCCAGTCGAGGAGGAGGTCGAGGTCGTCCGCATGCCCGAAGAGATGCACCGGAACGATCGCGCGGATCTCCTCGCGGCGCACCTTGCCGAAGCGGCGCGCGTCGAGCCCGAAGTGCGCCGGGTCGATGTCGGCGAAGACCGGGACGGCGCCGAGGCGCATGATCGTCCCCGCGGTGGCGAAAAACGAAAACGGCGACGTCAGGACGCGATCGCCGCGGCCGACGCCGAGGGCCATCAGCCCCGCCAGCAGGGCGTCGGTGCCGCTGGACGTCCCGATCGCGAAGGCGCCGTCGAGCGTCGCGCCCATCGCCGTCTCGAACGCCTCGACCTCTTTCCCGAGGATGAACTGCTTGTGGTCGAGGACGCGGAGCGCGGCGCGGCGCCAGTCTTCGGCGAAGGCGGCCGTCGCGCGGTTCAGGTCCATGAACGGTACGGTCACGGTCGAAGCTCCTTGAGTCCGTCGCCGGCGCGCTCGTATCGGCGCCCGCACGGGACGCAGTCGAATCCGGGCGGGGCGACGGCCTCGCCGCAGAGGCACGCGAAGCCCGCGGGGCGCGCGGGCGCGCCGCGCACGAGGACGAAGTCCGGCACGTCGCGCGTCACGACGGCGCCCGCCGCGACGAACGCGCCGCGCCCGATCACGACGCCGCAGACGACGGTGGCGTTCGCCCCGATCGAGGCGCCGCTCCGGACCCGCGTCGTCGCGTAGCGGTCGCGGCGCGGGAAAGCCGCCCTCGGCCGCAGCACGTTGGTGAAGACCGCCGACGGCCCGACGAAGACGCCGTCCTCGAGCACGACGCCGTCGTAGATCGAGACGTTGTTCTGCAGCTTGCAGCCGTCTCCGAGCCGCGCCGTCGCGGCGAGGAACACGTTCTGACCGAGGACGCAGCCTCGGCCGACGGTCGCGCCGGAGGAGATGTGGCAGAAGTGCCACACTTTCGTGCCGGGACCGAGCACCGCGCCGGGATCGACGACCGCGGTGGGGTGCACGTACGGCGGACCGTCGGTCATCGCGGCCTCCGGGGATCGCCGACGAACGGCAGCGGCGCGCCGCCGCGGCGCAGGCTTTCGTCGGCGGTCCACAGCAGCCGCACGACTTCGGCGCCGTGGCGCCCGCCGGTCAGCGGCTCTTCGCGGCGGTCGCAACATTCGAGGAAATGCGCGAGCTCGAGCCGCAGCGGTTCCTGCGGCGGGAGCGGCACGGGCGTGCCGCCGTTCCGGCGATGCACCGCCACGTCCCCCACCTGCTCCACGCCGACGTCGTGGATCGTCAACGCGCCTCCCTGGCCGTCGTCGACGAAGGTCGCCATGCGGCGGTCGCCGATCACGACCAGCCGGTGCTCTTTCCACGGATGCAGCCAGGAGACGAAGAGATGCCCGCGCACGCCGTGCGGAAACTCGAGGTGCGTGACGGTGACGTCGGCGCGGTCGGGCTTCAGGTAGCTGTGCCCGACGGCCTGCACGCGCGTCGGCGCCTCGCCGAGCAGGTGCAGCAGCGCGGCGAAGTCGTGCGGCGCGAACGACCACAGGATGTTCTCCGTCGGTCGCACGACGCCGAGGTTCAAGCGGTTCGAATAGACGTACCGCACGCGGCCGAGCCGTCCCGCGTCGATCTCCGCCTTCAGGGCGAGGATCGCCGGGTGGTACACGACCACGTGGCCGACCATGAGCACGCGGCCCTCGCGGTCGGCGAGGTCGACGAGGGCCTCGCCTTCGCGCGGGTCGAGGCAGAGCGGCTTCTCGACGAAGACGTCTTTGCCGGCGCGCAGCGCGGCGCGCGCGAGTTCGAAGTGCGTCGATGCCGGCGACGCGATCGCGACGGCTTCGACCTTCGCGTCGGCCAGCGCGGCCTCCGCCGACGTCGCGCGAACGTCGGGCGCCGCGAAGTCGGCGGCGGCCGGATCGGGGTCCCACGTCGCCCGAAGCTCGCCGAGTTCGGAGAGCACGCGGTGGAGGTTGCGGCCCCACGGCCCGAGACCGAACAGGGCGACGCGTCCGCGCGGGGCCATGGCTTGCGACTGTAGCCGGCCGGACCGGGCGGCGGAACGGGTCGCCGCGCTCCCGGCGCCGTACAGTCGCGCGGTGAACCTCGAAGACCTCCTTCCGTCGGGCCCGGTGCCGCCCGAGCTTCATTCCGCATACCACGGCGGCCCCTTCCCCGCGTGCTCGGACTGCGGCGGGGAGCTCGACGCGCGCGAGGAGCCGTACCTCGTCGAACGGGTGTTCCGCGACGGCGAGGCGGTGTTCGAGTACGCGCTGTGCTTCACATGCGCGGCGCGGCTGTTCGAGGAGTACAGCGAGGAGTCGAAGCGAAACCTCGACGCCTATTTCGCCGAGCGTCTCGCGCCCGCCGCGGTCGCCGGGGCGTGCGACCGCTGCGGACGGCACGGGGCCGAGCTTGAAGAGGAGCGCACCCAGGCGGGCGCCGTCCTCGGCGGCTACCTCCTCGGCCGGCTCATCACGATCTGCGGCCCCTGCGCCGACGGCGCCGAAGCGGTCCTGTCGAAGAAGACCAAAGAGGCGTTCGAGCGCTTCGTGCGCCGAGTCTGCCCGACCCTTCCGGCCGACGTCGACGTCCCGGCGGGCGTCTTGTCCTTCTGAGGCGGAACGCTCCTCGGGGAGTCGCCGCCCGGCGTCGCCCGTCCTGCCGGGCCGTCGATGCGTCGGAGCGGACGCGTCGCGCCTCGGAGAAACGCATGAGCCGCCTTCTGCCGTCGTGGGTCCTCGCGTCCGCCTTCATCCTCGCCCAGCAGCCCGCCGCCCCTCCCGGCCGTCTCTCCGTCAAACATCAGGGCGACGCCCTGACGCTTTCCGCCGACGGCCCGGCCGTCACCCTGCAGGAGCTGGCCCTTCGCTGGAGCGAGACCACCGGCCGCAACTTCACCTACTCGCCGCGCATCGCGTTCGAGCCCGTCCTTCAGCTCACCGGCGCGGTGCAGGCGAAGGCGTCCGACGCCGACTTCCTCTTCGAGTCGCTCCTCGTGCGGGCCGGCTTCGCGCTGGTCGCCGTCGGGCCGGTCGAGTCGAAGCTGTTCGGCGTCGAGGCGATCGAGCAGGGTCGCTCCTTCAAACAGACGGCGACGTTCGTCCCGCCGGAGCGCGTCCCCGAGCTGGCCCGCCGACCCGCGCAGGTCTTCACCACGTCGTTCGTCCTCCGCCACGCCGCGTCGCAGGCGGTGCGCGCCGCCGTGAGCCAGCTCCTCACCAACCGCGCCATCGAGCTGACGTCGGAGGTCGTGACCACGAACACGCTGATGTTCACCGGCCTCGGTCCGACGCTCGTCGCGGTGAAAGAGCTGGTGGAGTCGCTCGACGTGCAGGCGCCGCCCCGCCGCCAGGCGTTCGAGACGTTCGCGCTCAAGTACGCCCCCGCCGCGGAGCTGGCCGCCGCGCTCGACGTCCTGCTGGCGCGACGATCGGGACCGCAAGCGCAGCGGCCGGACATGCAGGGGTTCGAAACGCCCGAGCCGCTCCCGACGCGCATCGTGCCGGACGCCCGCACCAACGCGCTGATCGTGTCGGGTTCGCCGGAGATGCTCGAAACCGTGCGCTTCCTGGTCGCGCAGCTCGACGTCGACGCGAAGAAATGACCGGCGGCGGTCAGCGCCGCATCTGCGGGACCGGATAGACGGGCGGAGAACGCCGCCCGGCCGCGTCGAACGCCTCGACCGCGAACAGCCAGTCGTCTTTGGAGTACCCCTCGAGGAGCGCTTCGGTGCGCTCCTTCGGTACGACGACGCGGCCCGTCCACGTCGGCTCGTGAGTGCGTCGGAGCAGCACGGCGTATCCCGCGAGGTCGGGCTCGACGTTCGCCGCCCAGCGTAGCCGCGTATGCGGCGTCAACTCGGTCACGTCGACGCGCACCTGCTTCGGC
>DASPNK010000535.1:0-7924 GCA_035626575.1 Planctomycetota bacterium
CTCGCGCGCCGAGGAGGACGTGGTGCGCTCGTACCGACTCGGGGTGAACGCGTTCATGCAGAAGCCCGTGCTGTTCGAAAAACTGGTGGAAGCCGCGTCGGTGTTCGGCCGGTATTGGCTCGAAGTCGTGGAGCTGCCGCCCGCGGGGCCCGCGGGGGAGAAGTCGCCGTGACGCCTGCGGGCGGCGCGGTCGCGGGCGTCCTGCGGCTGCTGATGGTGGACGACGACGAGGAGGACGCCCTCGTCGTCCGGCGCACCCTCGAAGGCGCGTCGCCGGAGATGCAGATCGACCACGTCGCGACCGCGGACGCGGCGATCCGACGCCTCAGCGGCGATCCCTACGACGTCGCGCTCGTCGACTACCGCCTCGGACCGGAGAGCGGCGTCGCGCTGGTGCGGGCCGTGCGCGACCTCGGGCTCCCGACTCCGACCATCCTGCTCACGGGCCAGGGCGACGAAGACGTCGCCGTGGAGGCGATGAAGGCCGGCGCGGTCGACTACCTCCAGAAGTCGCGGCTGAAACCGGAGTCGCTCGCCGCGTCCCTTCGCTATGCGGCGGAACTGGGCCGCACCCGCGCGCGGGCCGAAGCGGCGCGACGGTCGTTGCAGCGGAGCGAAGAGCGGCTCCGTCGCGCCGTGGAGGAGGCGCCGTATCCGATCATGCTGCACGCCGACGACGGCGCCGTGCTGCTCGTGAGCCGGGCGTGGCGCGAACTTTCCGGGTTCGGCGCCGACGACCTGCGCACCGTCGAAGACTGGCTGAGCCGCGTCGACGCGGCGGACCGCGACGCCTCGCGTCGCGCGATCCGCCGCCTCTACGCGCTCGAGGGGCGCGTTCACGAAGGGGAGCGCACCGTCGTGACGCGGCGCGGCGCGCGGCGCACCTGGGACTTCAGCTCCGCGTCGCTCGGCGCCCTCGAGGACGGTCGTCGCCTCGTGATGACGATGGCGGTCGACCTGACGGAACGCCGCGAGCTCGAGGCGCGGTTCCTGCAGGCGCAGAAGATGGAGTCGGTGGGCCGGCTCGCCGGCGGCGTCGCGCACGACTTCAACAACCTGCTCACCGTCATCATGGGATCCGGGTGGCAGCTCCTCGAGGCGCTCCCGCCGGAAACCGAGTCCGCGCGGTCCGCCGGCGACATCGTGAAGGCCGCCGACCGCGCGGCCGCCCTGGTGCGCCAGATCCTCGTGTTCAGCCGCCGCGACGGCGACGCGCCGAAGCTGATCGACGTCAACGCCCTGGTGGACGAACATTCGAAGATGCTCGTGCGGCTGCTCGGCGAGAACGTCCGCCTCAAGGTGCGCCTCGACCCGACGGCCGGGAGCGTGCGGGCCGACCCCGGCCGCCTCGAGCAGATCCTGATGAACCTCGCGGTGAACGCCCGCGACGCCATGCCCGACGGCGGAACGCTGGAGATCGCCGTGCGCCGCCGCGAGGACGAGGTCGAGGGGACGCGCCGCGCGTTCGTCGCCGTACTGGTCTCCGACACGGGAACCGGCATTCCCTCGTCGGTGCTGCCCCACATTTTCGAGCCGTTCTTCACCACCAAGCCGCAGGGGAAAGGCACCGGCCTCGGCCTTTCGACCGTGTACGCCCTCGCGACGCAGATGGGCGGTTCGATCGACGTCCGGACGGAGCCTGGTCGCGGGTCGGTGTTCACGGTCCTGCTGCCGGAAGCCGAAGGCGCGTCGACGCGCCGCGGCGCCGGGCTGATTCCGGCGCGCCCGGCCGACGTCGGCGTCGAAACGGTGCTGGTGGTCGAGGACGAGGAAATGATCCTCGACCTCGCGCGGAAAACGCTCGAAGCGCGCGGCTATCGCGTGCTCACCGCGTCCGACGCGCGCGGCGCCGAAGAGGTCGCGACGCGCCACGAAGGGCCCCTCGACCTCGTGCTCACCGACGTCGTGCTCCCCGGCACGGGAGGGAGGAAGCTCGGCGAACGGCTTCGCGCCCTCAGGCCGGGCGTCAAGGTGCTCTGCATGTCGGGGTACGTCGACGACGCGGAGCTGGACGCCGGCGTGGCGTCGGGCGAGGTCGCGTTCCTGCCGAAGCCGTTCACGCCCGGCATGCTCGCGCGCAAGGTGCGGGCGGTGCTCGACGGCGACGAACGTCCGCCCGCGGCGACCTGAGGGCGCGCTTCGCTCCGATTTGCGGACGCCGCGCCGCGGCGCGCGTCTCTACCGTCGTGAACGCGGCGGCGTCGTTGTTCTGGTTGGCGCAGGTCGCCGGCTGCGCGTGGGAGGCCGAGGCTTCCTCGGTCCCGCTCACGGCGTCGTGCGGACTGCAACCCGCGCGCGGCCTTCGGCCCGGCGAGTTCCGCACGGTCCGCTGCGCCGACGCGGCCGGGGTCGCGGTCCCCGGCGTTCTCGTCGGCCGTCGCGGGCACGCCGTGCTTCGAGTCCTTGCGCCGCCGGGGCCGGCGGGGCGCCGGGTCGTCCGCACGGTCGACGGGCCGCCTCCGGCGTTCGACGCGGTGCGCGCCGGCGTCGCGTCCGACGGCTCGCTCGCCGTCGCCGCCGCGGGCGCGACGCTCCGCGCCGAGATCGACGGCGCGCTGCGGTTCGACGGCGGCGAAGCGCGACTCCACGGCGCAGGCGTTTTCGACGGCGCGTGGCGGCTCGTCGAGGCCGATCCGCTCCGCGCGCTCGTCGTCTGGGAGGGCGCGTTCCGCGCCGACGCGGATCCCCGCGGCGCGTGGCGGGCGAGCCTCGCCGTCGCCGTCGACGCCGCGGGACGCGTCGTGCTGCAGGGAACGGTCGAGCGGACCGTCGGCCGCGGCGCGCCGTGCGACCTCGGGCTCGCGATCCTCCCCGAAGTCGACCCCGAGTCGGAGGCGCCGTCGTGGAGCGCCCGGTTCGACGCCGCGACGCTCGACGGGGACGAGGCCGACGCCGAGCGGGCCGCGCGGCGGCGCCGTCCGCGGACGGAGCCGTGGGAGGAGCCGACGTTCGAGGCCTTCGTCGCGGGCCTCCTGCGGCCGGAGTTGCGCGACCTCGGACGCGTCGGCGCACGGGCGGCCGCGGTCCCCGTCGCGATCCCGACGTCGCCGCGCGCGCTCCGGCGCACCGCGTCGGGAGGCGTCGTGGTCGTCGCCGTCGTGCGCGGCGAGCCGTTCGACCGCGGCGAAGCGCGGGGATTCGACGTCGTCCTCGACCCGGGGCCCGTCGCGGGCGCGCCGCCGCCCGCGGTCGTTCCGCTCGCGCTTCCGCGGCGGCTGCCGGGCGGCGCGCACGTCGGCCGTCCCTCCGCCGACCAAGGGCTCGCCGCGATCGAGGCGACGGCGGCCGACGCGCTCCGCGCCTGGCGCTCCGACCCGCGCCGCGGTCTCGGTCATCGCGCGCGGGACGCCGGCGACTGGCGCATGGACGCGAGCAGCGACGGCAACCTCGAATGGGACACCGCGCTCGGACTCGGCCTCCGGTTCCTCGACCGCGGCGATCCGCGCGACCTGCGCCAGGCGGTCTGCGGCGCCGCGCATCTCGCGCTGGTCGACCGCGACGCCGCGCGCAGCGGGCTGTTTTTCCAGCACGGGCTCGACCATCGGTCGGAAGTCGTCGAAGCGGGCCACCACTGGGTCGAAGGCCTGCGGCTCGTCGCGGATCTGCTCGACGATCCGCGGACGCAGGCGCTGCTTCCCCGGCTCGCGACCGATCAGACGCGCACGCTGGCGGGCGTCGATCTCGCCGTCGCGCCGACGCGGAGCGTCGGCTGGGGGCTCAGGGCCCTCGCCGCCCTGCACGACCTTGCGCCTGATCGCGGCGCGAGCGCGGCGCAGATCCGTCGCTTCCGCGCGGCGGCGCTGGCCGCCGCCACGGCGTCGGGGCACCTCGGGGTCGAGCCCGAGTCGATCCCCGGCGGGCTCAGGCGGGTGTCGCCGTTCGTCGCCGGCGGCGTGCTCTTGCCGGCGTTGACGCGGGCCGACGAGGCGACGGAGGAGCGCGCGGCGCGCAGGGCCGTCGCGACGGCGGCCGCGGCGTTACGGAGAGACGCTTTCGAACGCGTCGACGGACGCGACGTCTTCCGCGCGTCGCTGTTCCTCGACGCGCGGCGGGGCCGGCTCGCGCGGCGCTCGGGAGAGGGGAGCGGCGAGGAACTGCTCCTTTTCCTCGCCGGGCTCGCAGAAGCGGCGGGCGCCGTCCCGGCCGACCGCGCGCGCCTCGAAACGGCGCTTGCGACGCTCCGTCTCCCGACGAAGCGCCATCTCGGCAAAGAGCTGTCGATGGCGCTGCGCGCGCTTCCGGCTCTGGCGCGCTGAACGCCTCAGCCGCGGACGGCGGCGTCGTGGGCCGCCGTCACCGCTTCGGCGATCTGCGGGGCGAGGCGGCCTTCGATCTCCCAGCGCTGGATGAGCTTCTTCAGCTTGCCGTCCTTGAATACGGCGATCGCGGGGGAGCTGGGCGGGGCCCCGTCGAAGTGCTCGCGGGCGCGTCGCGTCGCCTCGACGTCCTGCCCCGCGAACACGGTGCCCACGCGGTCCGCCTTGAGGCCGCCGCGCAGGGCGAGGGCGAGGCCGGGGCGCGCGCCGCCGGCGGCGCAGCCGCAGACGGAGTTGACGAGCAGCACGGCCGTGCCGGGCCCGGCGACGAAGGCGTCCACGTCGGCGGGGGTCAGCAGCTCCCTGGCGCCGAGCGCCACGGCTTCCTCGCGCATCGGCTTTACCAGCATGGGGTCGTACGGCATATGAAATCCTCGGGCGTCCGGAACCTGGAGTCGCATGGTAGGGGCGCCCGACCGCGGCCCCAACGCCGCCCTGCGCTTGCGGCGTCCCCGGACGCGGGGGAGAGTCCGCGGAACGCGCGTCCGCCCGTACGGGCGCGACGCTTGGGACGAGGAGGCGCGAGCGATGAAAGTCCTGCTGACGGGGGCGACGGGATTCGTTGGACCCGCGGTCGCGAGGCGCCTGCGCGCGCGGAAGGACGCGCTCCGCGTCGTCACGCGGGACCCTGCGACGGCGACGCAGGCTCTCGGGCAGGACGTCGAGATCGCGCGGCTCGACGACCCGCCCGCGAAGCTGTTCGAGGGCGTCGAAGCGGTCGTCAACCTGATGGGCGAGCCGATCTTCGGCAAGCGTTGGAACGACGCGCAGAAGAAGAAGATCCGGTCCAGCCGCGTCGACGGGACGCGAAAGCTGGTCGACGGAATGAGGTCCTTGCCGCCCGCCGCGAGGCCGAAGGCGATGGTGTCGGGGTCCGCGGTCGGCTTCTACGGCGCCCGCGGAGACGAAGAGCTGGACGAGAGCGGATCGATCGGCGTCGGTTTCCTGGCCGACGTCTGCCGCGAGTGGGAGCAGGCCGCGCTGGAGGCGGAAGCGCTCGGCGTCCGGGTGACGACTCTGCGGACGGGCGTGGTGCTGGGGCGTTTCGGCGGCGCGCTGGCGCAGATGCTTCCGATCTTCCGGCTCGGCCTCGGCGGACGCATCGGGTCCGGCCGGCAGTGGATGTCGTGGATCCATCGCGACGATCTCGCGGGGCTGATCGTTTTCGCGCTGGAGCGCGACGCCGTGCGCGGCCCGTTGAACGGGACGGCGCCGCACCCGGTGCGGAACGCCGAATTCACCAAGGCGCTCGGCAAGGTCCTCAAGCGGCCGACGGCGTTGCCCGTGCCGCCGCTCGGATTGCGCGCGGCGTTCGGCGAGTCGGCGTCGATCCTCGTCGAGGGGCAGCGCGTGGTCCCGCGCCGCGCGCTCGAGGCCGGGTACGTCTTTCAGTATCCGACCGTGACGGAAGCGCTCGCCGAGGCGACCCGGCCCTGAACGCGCGGCGCGCTTCGGTCCGCGGCGCGGCCGCCGCGAGCGACCGCGGCAGATCCGCCGCCGGACCGGCGTTCCGCGCGGAAGCGCGGCCGCCGGCTCACGAAAAAGGCGTCGCCGTGCCGATTCAGCCGTAGATGCACCCGGAGGATCGGAGGCTGGACGAGGCGCGCGAGCGGCGCGCGCACTGGTACCGCTGGGGGCCGTACCTCGCCGAGCGGGCGTGGGGGACGGTGCGCGAGGACTACAGCGTCGACGGCGCCGCCTGGTCCTACTTCCCTCACGACCACGCGCGGTCCCGCGCCTACCGCTGGAACGAAGACGGCCTCCTCGGCTTCTGCGACAACCACCAGCGCCTCTGCTTCGCGCTCGCTCTCTGGAACGGACGCGATCCGATCCTGAAGGAGCGCCTCTTCGGCGTCGCCGGGCCCGAAGGCAATCACGGCGAAGACGTGAAGGAGGTGTACTTCTTCCAGGAGGCGCTGCCGACGGCGGCGTGGGCGCGCGCGACCTACCGCTATCCGCGGCGCGAGTACCCCTATGCGCGGCTGCTCGAGGAGAACGCCCGGCGCGGGCGCGACGCCGACGAGTTCGAGCTGTGGGACGCGGGCGCGTTCGACGACGGATGGTTCGACGTCTCGGCGTCGTACGCCAAGGCGTCGCCCGACGACCTGCTGATCGAAATCGCCGCGACCAACCACGGCCCCGCGGGGACGCTGCACGTCCTTCCGACGTTGTGGTTCCGCAATCGCTGGAGCTTCGAGCCCGGAGCGCCGCGCCCGGAGCTGCGACGCGAGCCGCGCGACGACGGCGTCGCCGCGGTCCTCGCGACGCATCCGCAGACGGACGCCTTCCGGTGGTTCGCGGAGGGGGCGGACGACGTCCTCTTCACGGACAACGACACGAACGTCGCGCGCCTGTGGGGCGCGCCGAATCCGAGTCCGTGGACGAAGGACGCGTTCCACCGCCGCGTCGTGAACGGAGAGGTCGGCGCGACCCGTCCGGACGGCCGCGGCACCAAGGCCGCCGCCGTTTACCGCCTCGACCTCGACGCCGGCGCGACGCGGCGCCTCCGTCTCCGGCTGCGCCTCGCCGGCGACCGCTCCGAACCGTTCGGCCCCGGCTTCGACGCCGTCCTCGCGGAGCGCCGCGCCGAGCACGACACCTTCTACGACCGTCTGGCGCCCGAACGCGTCTCCGACGACGCCCGCCGCGTGCAGCGTCAGGCGCTCGCGGGAATGGTGTGGTCGAAGCAGTTCTTCCACTACGACGTGCGGAAGTGGCTCTCCGGCGATCCCGGCATGCCGCCGCCGGAGTCGCGCCGGGCCGGGCGCAACGCGCGCTGGACGCATCTGCACAACGAAGACGTGCTGCTCATGCCCGACACCTGGGAATACCCCTGGTACGCGGCGTGGGACCTCGCCTTCCATTGCATCCCGTACGCGCTCATCGACTCCGACTTCGCGAAGCGGCAGCTCATCCTGCTGCTCCGCGAGTGGTACATGCACCCCAACGGGCAGATCCCGGCGTACGAGTGGGCGTTCGACGACGTCAACCCGCCCGTGCACGCCTGGGCGGCGTGGCGCGTCTACAAGATCGAAAAGCGGGCGCGCGGCGTCGGCGACGTCCACTTCCTGCGGCGCGTCTTCCACAAGCTGCTGCTCAACTTCAACTGGTGGGTGAACCGCAAGGACGTCGAAGGGCACAACGTCTTCGAAGGCGGGTTCCTCGGGCTCGACAACATCGGAGTGTTCGATCGCAGCATGAAGCTGCCTCCGGGGGTGCGCCTCCGTCAATCCGACGCCACGGCGTGGATGGGCATGTTCTGCCTCAACATGCTCGCCATCGCCCTCGAGCTCGCGCACGACGACCCGTCGTACGAAGACGTCGCGTCGAAGTTCTTCGAGCATTTCGTCTACATCGCTTCGGCGATGAACCGCCTCGGCGGCGCGACCGACCTCTGGGACGAAGAGGACGGCTTCTATTACGACGCGCTCACCTTCGACGACGGACGCTCGCGCCCGCTCAAGGTGCGGTCGATGGTCGGCCTCACGCCGCTCTTCGCGGTCGAGACGGTGGAGCCCGACCTGCTCGAGCGTCTGCCCGGCTTCGCGCGGCGCATGCGGTGGTTCCTCCGCGAGCGCGAGGACCTGCGCGACCACATCGATTCCTCT
>DASPNK010000536.1:0-4206 GCA_035626575.1 Planctomycetota bacterium
CCCCCTTCGTCGTCGTCCTGCGCCGCGAGCGGGGCGGCCATAAACGACGACGCCGCAAGCAGGATGGCCGCCAAGAATCGCTCCATGAACCTCTCCGTTTCTCTATCCATTGGACGAAACAGCCTCCCCGCCGGAGCTTGCGACGTCAAGCGTCGCTCCGCCGGGGAGGCGACGCCTTGAATAAACCCTTACGGGACGGCGTTGACCGCTCACGAAACCCGTCGGCGGCGCGCGACATCGAAGCTCCGGTCCGGCGCAGGCTTGCGCGACGCCCGGACGCGACGTCTCGACCCGTTCCGGACGGCACTCCGTCCCGGCGAGGCGCGTCGCGTCGTCGGGCGGCGACCCGGTATGGAGAACCGACCCATGGCTGAGAAGAAACTGTTCGGGAAAGTGCGGAAGGCCGTCGTGGTGGGGGCGCTCGCGAGCCTCGGCGCCGGACTCGGCGGCTGCAGCAGCACGCACCGGCCGGCGGACCGCACGTTCGACGACCGTCGCATGGACTTCCTCGACCCCGGCGAGAAGCGCTGCGGCGGGAAGCACTGCGCGGCCCACAAGTCGTGCGGGCATGACGGCTCGAAGTCGTGCGGCAGCCACCGCGACGGCTCGAAGTCCTGCGGCTCGAAGTCCTGCGGCTGACGCCGTCGACCCGGTGATCCGGGCCGGTCCCGCCGGTGCGGGGGACCGGCCGCGATCTTCTCCCCTGATGCGACCCTACGCCGCGAAATCCCGCGCCACCGCGCCGCTCGGTTTCGGCGTCGGCCTGCGCAAGCCGCACGTCGCCGACCTCGCCGCGTCGACGCCGCGCGTCGACTGGTTCGAGTTCACGCCCGAGAACTACATGAACCGCGGCGGCGCCGCGTTGCGTGCGCTGCGCACCGTCGCCGAGCGCTATCCGACCGCCGCTCACGGCGTCGGCGCTTCCCTCGGATCTCCGCGCGGGCCGGACCGCGCCTTCCTGCGCCAACTCGCCGAAACCTGTCGACTCGGGCGCGCGCGCTGGGCGAGCGACCACGCCTGTTACACGACGGCCGACGGTCGTTCGCTCAACGAGCTCTTCCCGCTGCCGTTCACCGAAGAGGCGGTGCGCGTCGTCGCGCGAAACGTCCGTCGCGTGCGCGACGCGATCGAGGCGCCGTATCTGATCGAGAACATCTCCTACTACGCGACGCCCGACGCCCGCGAGATGGACGAAGCGGCGTTCCTCACGGCGGTGCTCGAAGAGGCCGACTGCGGGTTGCTGCTCGACGTCAACAACGTCTACGTCAACGCGACGAACCACGGGTACGACGCGCGCGCGTTCCTGCGGCGCTTGCCGCTCCACCGCGTCGTGCAGGTGCACCTCGCGGGCCACGACGCGAGCGGGCCGATCCTCGTCGACACCCACGGCGCGCCCGTGCCGGATCCGGTGTGGGACCTGTTCGCCGACGTCGCGCCGCTTCTCCCGCCGTGCTCCGTGCTGGTGGAATGGGACAACGACGTGCCGTCGCTCGCGCGACTGCTCGAAGAAGCGGACCGGGCGCGCGCCGTATGGGCCGGGGCCCGCGACGCGCACGCCGCGGCGCCGGCGTCGACGGTCGCGCCGCGGCCGGCCGCGACGACGCCGAAGCGCCGGGCGAAGGCCGTCGTATGACGCTCGCCGCAGCGCAGTCCGGCTTCACGGCGCTGGTCCGCGCGCGTCCGTCAGAGGCGCCGGGGCGCGCGCTGCGGCGCACGGCGGGTCTTCGTCAGGACGTCGGGCGCGCGCTCGCCGCGCTGCCGCGCGAACGGCTCGCCGTCTACCGCGATCTCGTCCTCGGCGGGCACCTGTCGATGACGCGGTACGCGCTCGGCACGACGGTCGACCTCCTCGAGCTGGTCGGCGCCGAGCGGCCCCGGCTTCGACGGAAGCCGACGCACGCCGAAGCGATCGAGGCCTTCCTCGCCGAAGGCCGCGGGCCGCGTACCCACAGCCTCCGGGAACTGGCGGAGACCTTCGCCGCGTTCCTGAGAGAGCGGTACGACGCGGCGTTCCGAGCCGCCCCGCTCCTCGACGACGTGGTGCGCCTCGAGCTCGCGGAACTGCACGCCGAGCTGGAGGTGGACGGTCCCGGACGCGTCGCGACCGACGAAGATCTCGCCGCGCTGCGCCGCGGGACGCTCGATCGCCTCCTCCGCCGCAAGGTGCTCGTGCCGACGTACGCCCGGCTCCTGCGCTTCGAGCGCGACGTGCCGCTCGCCGTCGCCCGGCTCCGCCGCGGCGAGGCCCGGCGCCTCGCCGACGTGGAGATCGCAGGGCCCGCTCACCTCGTGCTGGCGCGGCGCCCGTCCGACCTCGCGACGGCGCGGATCGAACCGGGCGCTTCGATCTGGAGCGACCTGCGCGCGCTCGGCCGCGGCCGCGCCGCGCCGCTTGAGGCGTTCGCCGCCCGCCGCGCCCGCCGCGGTCCGCGCGGCGAGACCGAGGACGCGGCCGCCGCCCGCGTCGTCGGCGAGGCGCTCGGTCTCCTCCGCGACGGCGCGCTGCTGCTCGCCTGATCTCCGCACCTTCCACGGAGCCTCGACCATGTCGCTTCCCTCCGCGTTCCGCTTCGCCGCCGCCGCCGCGCTCGTGCTCGTCCCCGGGTTCGCGCCGATCACGTACCACTTCGGCGTCAGCCCTCAGCGCACCAACATCACGTTCGAGTCGCGCGCCGACGTGGAGACCATCCTCGGTTCCACCATGGACCTCGCGGGCGAGGCGGTCTTCGACGAAGAGGCGGGCACGGTGCGCTGCGACCTCTCGGTCGCGGTCGATTCCCTGCGGACGGGCATTCCGCTCCGCGACGAGCATCTCCGATCGGACGCGTGGCTCGACGCGAAGAAGCACCCGACGATCACGTTCAAGGCGACGTCGTCCCGACGGAAGGAAGGCGCCGACAACGTCCTCGTGGTCGAGGGCGATTTCACCATGAAGGGCAAGACGCGCCCGCTCACGGTCGACGTGAAGTTCAGGAAGATCTCCGCCGAGACCGCGAAGAAGTCCAAGCTCGAAGAGGGCGAGTGGGTGCGGTTCTCGACGTCGTTCCCGGTCAAGCTGGCCGACCACGACGTGCGCATCCCCGACGGCGTCGGCCCCAAGGTCGCCGAAACCTGGACGGTGAAGTTCGAGGCCTACGCCTCGACGGTGAAGAAGAAGGCCTGACCACGCTCGCCCGCGGTGCGTCGCCCTTCGGGCGAGGACCGCAGCGGCCGCGCCCGGAGCGCCGCGGAGGGACGGCCCTGCTTCGGCGCGTCAGCGCCGCCGCCGCGGCACCGGTTCGGCGACGTCGAAGCGGATCGTGAACGAGCCGTGCGCCAGGACGGCGGCGCGCGTCATCGACTCGACCTCCAGCGCCTTCTCGACCTCGAGCAGTTCGGCGTGCGTGGTGGCGGCGGCCGGATCGCGGGGCATCAGGTAGGCGCAGCAGTCCTCGTCCGGCTGGATCGAGACGTCGTAGGTCCCGATCCGCCGCGCCTCGTCCATGATCCGCTCCTTGCTCAGGCCGATGAGCGGGCGAAAGACCGGCAGCGGCGACGCCGCGTCGACGGTCGCGAGGTTGGCGATCGTCTGACTCGCGACCTGCCCGAGGGCGTCGCCCGTCACGAGGCACGTGGCGCCTGCGGCCTCCGCGAGCGCCCCGGCGATGCGGACCATGAAGCGTCGGTAGAGCACGACGCGGTATCGCGACGGCGCCGCCTCCACGATGCGCCGCTGCACGGTCTCGGCGAACGGCACGAAGGCGGCGTCGATGCTGGGCTGGCGCCGCGTCAGGACCCGCAACAGCTCCTTCACCTTGTCCTGGCTCGCCGCGGTGGTGAACGGCGCGGAGTGGAAATGCACCGCGGAAACCTTCAGCCCGCGGCCCATCATCAGCCACGCCGCGACCGGCGAGTCGATGCCCCCCGAGATCAGCGCGAGGCCGTGACCGGTGGTCCCGTAGGGAAGTCCGCCCGGGCCGTCCAGCCGCCGGGCTGCGACGAAGCCCTTGCCGTTCACGATCTCGACCCTGAGGGTGACCTCGGGGTCGCCCAGATCGACCTTCCAGTCCGTTCGGGCGCAGACCTCGGCGCCCAGCAGGCGTTCGGTCTCCGACGCACCGTAGGCGTAGCCGGAATCGGCCTTTTTGACGCGGACCGCGAAAGTTCTGCGCGGACCCAGGGGGGCGGCTACCGCCAAGGTCGTCGCCGTCAACGCCTCAAGCGTCG
>DASPNK010000537.1:0-5205 GCA_035626575.1 Planctomycetota bacterium
GAGGTTCCCGAGCGCCTTCGACTCCGACCCGGGGAACATCGCCGGCCGGAACGTGACGGGGTCGCACGGCGCCTCCCCGTGCGCCGTGTAGAGCGGCGCGCCGGGCGGCGACTGCCAGCGGCAGCAGACGACGTCGAACAGGCGGCGCGCGAGGGCGTCGTCCCCGGGGGCGACGCCGAGGATCGCCGACCACGACAGCGCTTCGACGAGCGGCCACAGAAGGTGCGTCGAGGGCTCCGTCGGGCGCCCCGGCGCCCAGTGCGAAAACGTGTGCGGAACCGCCGTATCGGAGAGGACGAGCGTGTCGCGCACCAGCCAGTCCCGCATGCGCCGGAGCAGCGGCAGCGGCGACGCGTCGCCCGACTCGGCGACGTACCGCGCCGCGGCGTTGAACAGGATGCACTCCATCCACGGCGACGTGCGGTCGTCGGCGGGATTGAGGACGTACCCGCGCCCGCCCGACGCGCTCTCGTGCTCCTCGTAGCGCGCGACGCCCGCGCGCGCCGCGGCGAGGTCGCGCGGGTCGCCGAGGTAGGCCGCCGCGTCGACCAGCGCGTGGATCGTCCATCCCGGGATGCGCGAGCCCCAGCGGCCGTTCCAGTCGCCCGGCGCCTGGCGCCGCGCGAAGTCGACGGCCTGCAGCGCCGCCTCGTACGCGCCTTCGTCGCCCGACAGCGCGTACCAGAGCAGAAGGCCGTGCATCCAGAAATGCGACGCCTGACCGGGCCGCGCGTCGCCGTGCCACGCGCCCTTCTCGTAGAAGTTCGCTCCGCGCCACCACTCGCGCGGGTCTTCGCCGTGGTTCTGCCCGTAATCGCGGCGATAACCGGCGAGGTCGCGCGCGACGGCGAAGAACCGCGGGTCGCCTGACCGCGCGAACGCCAGCGCGGGATGCAGCGCCCAGTCGTAATGCAGGCTGCTCCATCCCTCCGCCCACGGCAGGTCGCCGAAGTTCTCCCAGCCGGTCGGATCGCGCCCGCCGTAGACGCCGCCGCGGGCGAGCAGTCGCCGCAGCCCGACGCGCTCGCCGCGGGGGAAAGGGTCGGCCGCGCCGTCGTCGACCAGCAGGTCGACGAAGCGCTCGTAGCGCAGCGCCGACCCGTCGGCCGACGCGCCGCGTTCCGCCCAGAGGCCCGGCAGGGCGCCGATCGCGCGGAGCTGCGCCGGGAGAACGCCGCCGCACCGCGGGCGGTCGAGCGCGTCCTGCGCCGCGGTCGCCGAGGCGGCGGTCGGCGGGCCGTCGGAGAACCGCAACGCGAGGCGGTGCGTCTTCCAGCGCCCTCCCTCGAAGCGGTAGCGCGTCCGCGCGCGCGCGTCGCGCGACGCGACGCCTTTCTCGCCGAGCCGGCCTTCGAAGGCCGGGCCCGCTCCCCACGCGGGAAAGAGCTCGACGGTCGCGGCGGCGCCGTCGAACGAGATCTCCTTGGGCGCGTTCTCGGCGCAACGCTCGACGGCGACGGCGAGCGACGGCCCGCCGACGCGGCCGAACGCCGCCGCGCCGCCTTCGCCGGCGAAGAGCGCGCGCTCCGCGCCTTCGAAGACGACCGCGCTCGAAACCCACGCCGCCACGCTCTCCCGCGCGGCGCCCTTCACGTCCCCGCCGCGTCGGTGGACGACGCGGAACGGCGCCTCGACCGAGGCGGCGACCGGCTTCGGCAGCGCGGCGAGAGTCGCGACCGCCGGGCCGTCGCCGGCCGGCGGCGCGCGCAACGCGAAGCGCTCGAAGTGGACCTCGCCGTCGGGAAGCGCCTCTTCGAGCAGGCCGTAGGCGGCGGGGTTCTCGAGGCGCACGTCGAGCACGACTTCGTGCGAGCCCGCGTGGAAGGCGGCGCGCAGGGTGCACCGGAGCGCGCCGAGCCGCCCGCGACGGACGACGACGACCCGGAGCGGGCCGCGTTCTTCGATCCGAGGCGCGTCGAACGACGGCGCGACCGGCTCGGCGTCGGCGCCCTCGAAGATCAGTTCGACGGGACCCGCCGTCGCGTCCCGGCCCGCGACGACGACCGCGGCGAGCACGGCGGGGGAGGCGTGAGGGACGACGAACCGCGTCGCGCCGCCGACGTCGACGGTCGTCGCGTCCGCGGCGGATTCCGCCGCAAGCTCGGGGAACACGGGATCGCCGGCGGCGCGCCGGCGGAGCCGGTAGGTCGCACGGATCGGACCGGTGTCGGCGGCCTGCACCGTGAGCGCCGCGAAGCGCACCGGGCGTCCGGCGTCCTCGCGCGGCCCGTCGTAGCGCGCCAGCGCCTTCCACTGCGACGGCACGACGCGTCCCTCGGCGTCCAGCACGACGAGGCCGCCGAGGTCGCGGACCGCGTGCTCCTCGGCGAAGGCGACGCCGAACGTCGTGCAGACGCCGGCGACGAAGCCTCCCGGCGCGGCGACGCGAAGGCGAAGCTCTTCGAGCGCGGGCGGCGTCGCGCCGAGGCGCACGGCTCTGCGCGGAAGGAGCTGCGCGGTCGCCGCGCGAGAGCCCGCCGCATCGGCGTCGCCGGGCGCCTGCGCCGAGGCCGCGACCGCCATGGCGACGGCGGCGAGCCAGCTGGTCGCGCGACCGGTGCGCAAGCGCTTCTCGCATCGCAGGAAGCCCATCGTCGCGGCAGCCTACCGAACCCGCGCGCCGCCTTGCCGCTGGTATCGTGCGCCGCGCCGCCCGCCCCGGGCCGCGCCCGATTCCCGGAGGGATCATGCCGCTTCGTCGACTCGCCCTTCTCCTCGCGCCGGCCGCGTTCGTCGCCGCGGCGGCCGGCTGCTCGCAGACCAGCGGTCGCATGGGCGCGGGCTCGAGCCAGACCGCGGCCGAAGTGCGCCAAGTCGTTGACCGGCTCCAGCCGACGGTGCGGCAGGCGCCCGGCGCGGACCGCGCGACGCTGTGGCAGGCCACGAAGAGCTACATGGAGGACCTCTTCCCGATCGGACCGAACCCGCCCGAACACCGCGGCCGCGGCGCCGACGAGCAGGTGATCGTGTCCAGCGTCTTCGAGTTCGACGAGGGCTCGTTCCCGCACCGCACGCAGGTGTGGGCGAAGGTCGGCGCCGATCCGGGCACGCGCAACGCCCGGCTGTCCGTGACGGCGCTGCTCATCGAGCCGACGCCGCTGTTCCAGGACGCGCGCAGCGGCGTGCCGCTCGCCTACGAGTGGCGCGTGCAGGGCTCGAACACGCGCATCGAGCAGGCGGTCGCCGACGGCATTCTTCAGCGCTACCTCGCGCTCGCCGAAGGGCGTCCGATCCCGGACCTCGGCTTCCAGCCGATCCGCGCCATCCCCGGGCTGCGGCAGAAGTCCGACTCCCGTCCCGCCGAGCCCGGCGCCCCGCGGCCGATCGGGGATTGAGCCGGGGGGCGGCCGCGGGATGCGCGTCGAGGCCTCGCGATGATCCGCGTCGTCGACGCGCTCGGCGACGCGATCACGCTCGCGGCGCCCGCGCGCCGCGTCGTGCCGCTGATCCCCAGCGTGACCGAGACGCTTTTTGCGCTCGGCGTCGGCGACCGCGTGGTCGGCTGTACGACGTTCTGCATCCATCCCGCCGACGGCCTCGCCGCCGTGCCGCGCATCGGCGGGACGAAAGACCCCGACGTCGACCGCATCGCCGCCCTCGCGCCCGACCTCGTGCTCGCCAACCGCGAGGAGAATCGCCGCGAGGACGTCGAGCGGCTTCGCGCCGTCGCGCCGACGCACGTGAGCTATCCGCGCGACGTCGACGGCCTCCTCGAGTATCTCGACCAGCTCGGCGCGCTGCTCGCAGCCGCGCCCGCCGCCGGCCGCCTCCGCGGCGAAATCGCCGCCGCGCGCGAAGCCCATGCGCGCGACGGCGCGGCGCCGCTCCGCGTCGTCTACCTCATCTGGCGCAAACCCTGGATGGCCGCCGCCGGCGACACCTTCGTCGACGCGATGCTCCGCGAGACGGGCTTCGTCAACGTGCTCGCCGACGCGCCCGGCCGCTATCCGCCGTTCGACCTCGCCCGGTGCGCCGAGTTGAAGGTGGACCTCGTGCTGCTGTCCTCGGAGCCCTTCCCCTTCGACGCCGAGCACCGCCCCGAGATCGCCGCAGCGGCGGGGCTGCCTCTCGAGCGCATCCAGTGCGTCTCCGGCGAAGCCTTCTCCTGGTTCGGCGTCCGCACCCCGCACGCCTTCGCCGAAGCCCGCCGCGTCCGCGCCGCGGCGGGCGCCTGAGCGTCGGACAGGCGCGCGACGAGCAGCGCGGCATCGCCCGCATTGCGAAGCGGCGTGTCGAACCTGCTCCGCGAGTTCGCCGCCGACGCGCAGACCGTCGAAGCAAAGCCGTCCTTTCACTGCGCATCGGGCGCGGTCCGCTGCGGTCCATGCGCCTCACGCCGTCCGCGGTTCCTGCGTCGAACTCCGGGAAATGAACCTGTGCCGTGCCCGGCGAGGACCGCGGAGCGCCGTGCCGAGGGCGAAGCCCGAGGACGCGCCCGCATCGTGGGTCTGCCGCCGAAACGGCACGGCTGCAGGCTGACGAAGCAGGGCCGTCCCTCCGCTGCGCTTCGGGCGCGGACCTGCGGTCCTCGCGTCGCACGCCGCCGGTCCGCCATGTGTCGCCCGCCGTCCGTGCGGCGCACAGGGTGAGAAGAACCGGCGCCGTGCCCGGCGCGGACCGCGGAGCGCCGTGCCGAGGGCGAAGCCCGAGGACGCGCCCGCATCGTCGATCTGCAGGCGACCAAGCCCGGCGAGGCGCCGCAAGCCGCCGGCGCCGCGCGGGCGTCGCCTGCCGTCGAAGCGCGCTGTCGACTCGCGAAGCGGGTTCGTCGCGCGCTTCGCTTGCGTGCAATGCCGCGCTCCTCGGCTCGCCGATGCGCTACAGCTTCTGCTCGACGAGCGCCAGCACCTCCGCCGCGCCGGCGTCGCACGCGTTGCGGATCGCGTCGCAGGCTTCGCGGAGCGCCGGGACTTCGGGGTTCTCGCCCAGCGACTTCAGGTTGATAAGCACGTTGTAAGCCGACCCGTGCACGCACGCCTTCGCCATCAGGGCTCCGACCGCCGCGTCGGAAGCGGCGGCGGGATTGCCGCGTTCGGCGGTGAAGCGGAGGTCGGGCATCAGCGCCGTCGCGGCGCGCATCACGTCGAGCGGCGCCTTCGCCGCCTTCAGCGTGGCGGCGGTCACGGCGGCGTCGCGCGCGGCGACCTCGTCGGGCGTCGCCTTGGGGAGCTTGAACGCGGCCATCACCTGGTCGAAGAGCATCGC
>DASPNK010000538.1:0-6034 GCA_035626575.1 Planctomycetota bacterium
ACCCAGGCGTGGACGACCGACGGCACGGCGATCAACGCCAGCACGCGCCCGTCGAGGCGCGCGAGCCGGTTGCACGCCGACAGGAAGAGGAACGGGACGACCGGCATCAAGTAGCGGACGCCGGTGTTGAACTGCATCCGCGAGTAGCGGTTGCCTGCGCAGAAGAGGAGGAACGCGCCGACGAAAGCCGCCGCGACGAGCCAGGAGCGCCGGGGCAGCGGCGCGTCGACGTCGCGACGGCGCGGCGGCAGGAGTCCGAGCGCGAGGATCGGCGCCCAGGTGAAGAGGCCGAAGCGCGGGTCGACGTTGTTGGCGCCGAAGGTGACCGGATCGGGAAGCGCGAAGCCGCGCCAGCCGTGATCCGTGTAGTTCACCGCAGGCATCGCCATCTGGCCGATCACGAACCAGCCGCCGAAGCAGACCTTCTGCGTCCAGAGGAGCGCGACGATCGGCGGCGCCGCGGCGAGGCCGAAGACCAGGATGCGTCGGATCCCTTCGCCGCGCGACGGCCGATCCGACGCGAAGAGGTTCCGCCAGGCGACCGCGGCGCCGAACACGAGACACGCGACGACCGCCGCGTAATCGCAGAAGAGCGCGAGCCCGCAGAGGAACCCCGCGAGCGCGTGGCGTCGCGTCGACGCCGACCCCGCTCCGTCGCCGCCGAACAGCGCGAGGAACGCGCCGAAGACGGCGTACATCACGGGCATGTTGTTGGTCAGGTTCGCGCTGCGGAAGAAAACCGGCGTGGCGAAGCCGAAGAGGATCGCGAGCACGAGCGCCCGTCGCTCGGAGACCGCGCGGCGCCGCAGCTGGTCGAAGAGCAGCACGAGGCACAGCGCCGACAGCGGGGCGACGAACAACGTCGCGGTGATCGCCGCGACCGCGCCGAATCGCAGCGTCCAGCCGCGCTCGCGCACGAGCCGGAACAATTCCGCGCGATTGCGGTACGTCGTGTCGTAGGCGGGGCGGGACGCGGCGGGCTCGCCGCGGAGGGCGCGCTTTTCCCGCGCCTCGAGCGCGTCGAGGACCGGATCGAACAGGACGAGCAGCGGCGCGACCAGGACCGACGTCCCGAGGTTGTTGCCGATGTACGCGTGCCCGTCGCGGTACCGGAAGATGTCGGAGTGGAACCCGGGCTCGAACGCGTCGCAGCGGAACGTGCCGTCTTCGGCGAGCGCCATCGCCGGGTAGTGCTCGCGCTGGATGTTGGTGGCGAAGTGCAGCGCGAACAGCAGCCACGCCGTGACGAACAACCGGAAGCGCACGGAGGCGACCGTGCGGCGGACGAACCCCGGCGCGTCGGCGCTCACGGCGCGAGGCCTTTCTGCGCCGCCGCCTCCTCGATGAGCGCGAAGTACTTCTTCATGTGAGCGTCGCGCGTGAAGTGCTCGCGGTAGTAGTCGAAGCCCTTCGCGCCGAGCTTCTCCTTCAATCCCGGCTCGTCCGCGAGGCGGGCGAGGGCGGCGACCAGCTCCTCTTCGCTCCGGTAGACGAAGCCGCCCCCGGACTCCCCGACGATGTCGGGCGGCGCGCCGAGAGTGTTGACGATCGACGGCGTCTTCACGCTGAAGCCCTCGATGATGATCTGCCCGAGGACCTCGTGGCAGATCGACGGCACCAGCACCGCGAGGGCGCGTTCGTAGAGCGGCGTCAGCTCGTGCCGCGTGAGGGCGCCCAGGAACGTGATGTTCGGCGCCCCCGCCGCGAGCGTGCGCAATGCGTCGCCGTACGCGCCTTCGCCCGCCACAAGAAGCCGGAAGCGCGGATGCCGCCGGAAGACCGGGATCAGCGTCTGCAGGCCTTTGAGCTTCTCAAGGCGCCCGACGAAGAAGAAGAACGGCTCCGGATGCCGCGCCAGGATCTCCCGCGCTTTCGCCGACGCTTCGGGCGGCGCGGGCTCGAGGTCCGGCAGGAAGTAGGGGATGACGCGCATCGGAAGGTTCAGCTCGGCGTGGCGGCGCATGGTGAACGCGCTCGGCGAGATGAAGCCGTCGACGTGCCGCAGCATCCGCGGGAGGAGACCGGTGTACCGCCAGAGCTGCGGCGGGCGCTTCTGCACCAGCGTGCACCTGAGGCAGTCCTTCGTCATGCACGCTTCGCGCCCGTACTTGAACAGCACGTGCGTCGGGCACACCAGCCAGTGCTCGTGAGTGGTGTAGAGCTTGATCCCGGCGCCCATCTTCAGGAGGCGCGGCCCGCCGACCAGCGACACGTTGTGGAAGTGCACGACGTCGTAGCCGCGGTCGAGGACCTCGCGGATCTTCCGCCGCTTGAGCCACGGCCCGCCGAGCTGCTGCGTGAGCAGGGGCGACAAGGCGCCGAAGCCGCTCTTCAGCGGGAACGTCCGTACGTTCGGATGGTGCGCGACGGGCGCCTCGTTGCGGCCGCCGAGCAGCCGATAGGCGTCGACGTCGTGGACCACGTCGACCGAGTGCCCGAGCTTTCCCAGCTCGTTGACGAGCCGGTGGATGAAGATCCCGTCCCCGCCGAAATTCTGCGGCGGATAGAACGTGGTCAGCATGCAGAAGCGGAGGGGACGCATGGCGGAGGGCGCGGGACTTTAGCCGTCGATCGGCGGCGCGCAGGGCGTCAGCGGTCGCCCTTGGGGAACAGCACCGCGGCCGAGGCGTCGCCGAACCGGGCGGAGACGATCCTGCGACGGTCGACGAGCACGGTGACGGCGTCCCCGTCGATCGAGAGGACCGCCACCCGGGCGTAGAGATCTGCGCGCGCGTCTCCGGTCGACGTCGCGGCGCCTTCGGCGAAGGCGACCGCGAGAGACGTCGGGTCGACGCGCGCCGCCATGGCGCGGTCTCCGAGGTCGACGACGAGGACGACCCTGCCGTCGGCGAGGCGATGAAGCTCCGGAGCGAGACTCGTCGGCGCGTGCGTCGCCGCGCACCGCAGCGTTCTACCTGCGCCGTCGCGCAGCGGCGCCTCGGCGCCGACGGCGCCGTCCACGGCGATCAGCGTCGAAGGGGCGCGCCACGGCGTCGCGGTCGCCGCCCCGTCGTCGGGCCGGCGCACCAGCCAGCGTCGCAGGTCCAGGGCGCCGAGCACCCGGTCTCCGGGACGTAAACCCGGCGCCGGTCTTTCCGGGCCGCCGTCGGCGGGGCGAAGCGCCCATGATCCCGATCGGAGGTCCTGGAGAAGCAGCCCCTGCGGAACGGCGAGGATCGAACCTCGAGGTTCGTCCGGGAGCGGGAAGGTACACCCCGACAGCGGCTCGTAGATGTCGCGCGCCCGACCCATCCCTCCCAACTCGGTCCGGAGGAAGCGGGTGAATCCCCCGCTCCGCGCATGAGCCCACGACGCGGCGGGATCCTCGTCGACGACTTCCGGCGCGCCGCCCTCGGACGCGCCTCGGTAGAGGACGCCGCCGACGGCGTACACGGGACGACTTTTCGCATCGCGGAGGCTCGCGGTGTTCGCGAGCTCGTCGTGAAGCGCGTCCGGCGCGACGTCGACGATGCGGTCGCGCGGCCCGACGCGAACGGCGCCGCCCCGGCCCGAGGCGTCGCGAATTTCGCGGCGGACGTCGTCGACGTACAGGACGTGCGCGCGGGGTCCGACGGTTGCGCCGTCCCGGATCCCGGGCGCCCCGCGCTGCGCGCTCGTCAGGCTCTGAAACGCCGCCCGGTCGCCGCCGACGCGGCGCGACGTTCCGGCCTCGAGGTCGATCTCGAACGCGAACGACGCCCGCGGCCGATCGTCGCGCATCGCGGTCGCCCAGGCTCGCCGCCCGTCGGGGGACAGCGTCAGTTCGGTCATCGATACCTGGGGGTCGGCGAGCGAAACGTCGTGCGCGTCGAACGCGCGCCATCCCGCGAAACCCCACGCCGGCACCGCGCAGAGCAGCAGCGTCAGCGCGGCGCGCCGGGCGCCGCCTCCGCCGTCGCCGAAGCGCCCGAGCGGACCGCACCACGCGGCTGCGGCCGCGATCCACGGCGCGAGCACGCCGGCCGCGATCAAGGCGACGCGTGCGCCGCCGCCGAACGCATGCGGCGCCGCCGCGTACGTCCACGCCACCGGTCCGCCCGCCGTCGCGGCCAACGCGACGGCCGGCGCCGCCGCGCCTGCAGACGCCGGCGTCAGGCACGACGCGAGGACCGGCCAACCTGCCGCCGCGACGGGGAGCACGAGGACCGGCCATGCGCCGGGCGTCCGTCGGAGCACGTCGCCCGCGAGCGCTTCGCCGACGATCAGCGCGGCCCCCAGCGCGACGGCCCCGACGGCGAGCGACGCGACGACGAGCCACAGCGCCTTCGCCGCCAGTACGCGCCCCGGCGCGATCGGGAGGCGGGTCAGGAACCCCGCGGAAAGCCCGGTCGCTTCGCGCCCGAGGATCGATGTGCCGAGCAGGAGCGCCGCCGCGCCGGCGGCCAGCGCCGTCGACAGCCAGGGCCGGGTCGCGGCCTCGAAGGCGCCCCCGAAACGCTCGAAGGCGACGACGCCCGCGAGGGACGCGGCGGCGACCGCGACCAGCGCGCCGAGGTGCTCGCGCGTCTCGCGGCGCCAGAGGACGAGAAGCGTCTTCATCAACTGACTCCGGCGCCGCACGGCGCTTCGAGGGCGTTTCGCAGTCGGACCGCAGGCGACGTCGCACCCTCCTGCGAGAGGTCGACGGTCGCGACGATCCGTCCTCCGTCGAGCCGCACCGCGCGATCGGCGAGCCGGGCCGCGACGTCGAGGTCATGGGTCGCGCACAGCACGGCGCGCGAAGGATCGCCCACGACCGCGGCGAGCGTGCGGAGCACGTCTTCCCGCGCCACCGGGTCGAGGCCCGCGAACGGCTCGTCGAGCAGGAGCACGCGCGGCCGGGCGGCGAGCGCGGCGGCGAGGAGCGCGCGGGTCGCGGTGCCGCGCGACAGCGCGCCGAAGCGCGTCGTCGCAGGGACGGCGAAGGCATCGAGGCGGCGCCGCGCTTCATCCGGGTCCCACGCCGGATGGAAGGGCGCGAGGAAGTTGCAAAGGTCGCGCGGCGTCATCCATGACGGCACGTCGGGGCGGTCGGGGACGAGCGCCGCGAGGCGCCGCACGCCGATCGGGTCCCGCGACACGTCGACCCCGGCGACGGTCACGGTTCCGGCGGACAGCGGCAGAAGGCCCGCCGCCGCGCGGAGGAACGTCGTCTTGCCCGCGCCGTTGCGCCCGAGCAACGCGAGCGTTTCGCCGGCTCGCAATTCGAGGTCGACGCCGTTCAGAACCACGCGACGTCCGCGCTTGACGCGCGCGTCGCGGGCCGTCAGGAGCGCACAGGTCATGGGGAATCTCCGGCGGCGACGGGACGACGCTCGGCCAGCCCGTCGAGGATCTGCGAAAGGCGCGCGGCGTCGTGTCCGGCGCGCAGGGCCTCCGCCGACGCGCGGCGGAAGGCTTCGAGGGTGGCGGAGCGGCGCTCGCGCCGCGCGATCGCGGGCGCCGCGTCGGCGACGAACACGCCGGAGCCGGACCGTGCCGCGACGACGCCGAGGTGCGCGAGATCGCGGTACGCCTTGGCCGCGGTATTGGGGTTGACCGCCGCATCGACGGCGACCTCCCGCACGCTCGGCAGCTTGTCGCCCGGCGCCACCGACCCGGCCGCGACCGCGTCGAGCACGACTTCGACGAGCTGACGGGACGGCGCGACGAGGCTGGCGAGGTCGACGCGGAACTTCACGACCGTCCTATCGCCCTAGGACGGTCGGACGCTTGAGCGCGGCGCGGTTACCGCCGGGAAACGGGGGTCCGCACCCGCGTGTTCAAGGCCATCGAGGAAACGTCGTCGAACGCGGTCCGCGCCCGCATTTGCGTCCCAGAATGCCGCGGCGCTGCGGGGCGGATCCGCACCCCATGCCTGCAAACCTCCAGGGAGACCACGCGTGATCGCCTTCGCACTCCTGCGGCGCCTCGCCGACCCCTCGCGCCGTCGACGACGCGCCGCCGTCGCGCGCCGGCCGAGTCGTGCAGGCGTGGCGCTCGTCGTCCTGACGGCCGCGACCTGGTGCGGCGCCGGCGCCGACGTCGTTGCGCAGTCCCCGCTGCGCCGTCTCGA
>DASPNK010000539.1:0-2225 GCA_035626575.1 Planctomycetota bacterium
GACGCGCCCGCCGACGCCGCGGGCCGCCGCGCCCTGCGCGACGCCGCCCGCGCGTGGGCGACGGAGGAGCTCGACGCCCTCCGCGTCGCGCGCCGCGACGGCGAGATCGACGCCTTCGAGGCCGACGTCGCGCTCCGTCGCCTCCTGCGCGACCCGGCGTTCGCCGGGCTGCTCGACGACGACGTCGCGCGCCTCGACGACGCGGGGGAACGCGCGGCGTGGACGGCGCTTCGCGCCGCGATCGCGCGGGAGATCCGCCCCGCGCCCGAGTCGCGCCCCGGCGGCTGAGCGCCGGCGTTTGCCGGCCCGCGGGCCGCGCCGTAGGGTCGGGCATGCCCCCACCCGACGTGCGGCGCCCGGCCATCCGCGTCGCGATGATGCCCCGCGACACCAACGTCCACGGCACGATCTTCGGAGGCGTCATCCTCTCGCACATCGACCAGGCCGGCGCGCTGGCGGCGCGGGCGTACGGCGCGGCGCGCGTGGTGACCGTCAGCATGAAGGAGGTCGTGTTCAAGAAGCCGGTGTACGTCGGCGACGTCGTCAGCTTCTACGCGAAGGTGACGCGCGTGGGCACGACGTCGGTGACGGTGCGCGTCGAGGTCGAAGCCGAGCGGCTCTCGCCGGTCGGGCATCACGTGCCGGTCACCGAGGCCGAGGTCGTGTACGTGGGCGTCGACGAGCACGGGAACAAGATGCCCATCCGCCCGCCCGCGCTCGACGCGCCGGGCCTCTGAACTCCGCGCGCAACCGCCTCCCCGTTCGATGAGCTCCGCGCTCGGCATCGGCGCCGCCCTCGGGGCGGCCTTCGTCTGGGCGCTCACCAGCCCCATGCTGGCGGAGCCGGTGCGCCGCTACGGCGCGACCGCGGTCAACCTCTACAAGTCGACGGTCTCCGCCGCGCTGTTCATCGCCGCGGCGTGCGCGCTGCTCGGGCCGGGGGCGTTCGCCCGCGCCGCCGACGCCGCGCCCTGGTTCGCGCTCTCCGGCGCCGTCGGGCTCGCCGTCGGCGACACCGCGTACTTCGTTTCGCTCGCGCGTCTCGGGCCGACGGTCTCCCTCATCCTCTATCAGTCGTCGACGGTCTTCGGCGTCGCGCTGGGGATGCTCTTCCGCGGCGAGCGCCCCGGCGCGGCGCAGCTTGCGGGCACGGTCGCGATCGTCGCCGGCGTTCTGGTCGCCACGCTCGAGCGCCGCGGAGCGGACCGCGCGGGCCTCGATGCCGACGCGCGCGCGCGACGGCGGGAGCGGGCGATCGGCGTGCTCGGCGGCCTGACCAGCGCGCTGTGCCAGGCCGTCGGCCTGCTGGTGAACTCCCGGGCGTTCGACGTCGCGAAGGAGGCGGGGTTCGAACGCGCCGCGATCTCGACGGCGCCCGTCGCGGGCGCGCTGCGCATGACCGCCGCCGCCGTCGGCCTCGTGCTGGTCGCGGCGCTCGCCGGGCGCGGCGCCGACGCCGTGCGCCCGCTCCGCGAACGCGCGGGCTGGCGGATGACCTTCGTCCCGACGGTGCTCAGCGCGTTCCTCGGCATCTTCTCGATGCAGGTCGCGGTGGCGAACCTCGAGGTGGGCCTCGTCTCCACGCTCCTCGCCACGTCGCCGATCTTCGCCATTCCCGCGGAATGGGCGCTTTCCGGCGTGCGCCCGACGCTCCGCAAAACGGCGGGCGCCGTGCTCGGCGCCGCGGGCGTCGCGCTCGTCTCCCTCGCCTAAGCGGCGACGATCTTCCGCGCCAGCTCGGCGGTCGCCCGCGCGACCCGCTCGACCGACTGCCGCGCCTTCGCGTCCTTCAGGCTTCCGTCGAGCTCGAACGCCTCGTGCGCCCTCGCGAGGGCGAACTGGTCGGGCGCGCAGAGCGACCCGAGGTTGCCGAACATCATCCGGAGCACGACGAGCCCGCGGAGGCCCCCAAGGCGCCGGGGCTCGCCGCGAGGAGCCCGACGACCTTGCCGCGGAACCCCTCGAGCTCGGGTCGCCCCGCCTCGGGGCGGCTGACCCAGTCGATCGCGTTTTTCAGCGCGGCGCTGTAGCCCGAGTTGTACTCCGGCGACGCGACGAGGAAACCGTGATGCTCGCGGAAGAGCCGCTTCAGCTCGGCGCCCGCCGCGGGCAGCCCCTGCGCCTTCTCGAGGTCTTCGTCGAAGATCGGCAGGGCGTAGTCCGAGAGGCGGATCACGTCGACCTCCGCGCCCGCCGCCCGCGCCGCCTCCGCGGCGACGAGCGCC
>DASPNK010000540.1:0-4555 GCA_035626575.1 Planctomycetota bacterium
GTCGCCTTCGGTGAGTCGGCAGGCGAACGTCGGGCTGCGCTCGCGCTCGTAGCGCATGTCCGCCGGCGGTCGATCTCCCGAAGGGAAGGGGTCGACGGTGTTCTTCCGCAGCAGGTACTCCTTCGAGCCTTCGAGCTGCAGCAGGAAGACGTCTTCGAGGTCGTAGTGCCAGCCGAAACCGGAGGCGCCGGCCGGGGTGCGGTAGAGGTGGACGTCGGGCGCGGCGCCGAACGTGCGGGCGAAAGCGGCGGCGACGCGCGCGGCGTCGGGATCGAACCGCTCGAGGCGTCGCAGCACGACGGTGCGCCCGTCCCCCGCGAGCGCGCGCAACGCCTCGACGTCGGCGGGCGGCGGAGCGCCGTCGGGCCGCGCGTCCTTCACGGCCAGCGCGCGCTCGGCCGCAGGTCCGGCGAGGAGCGCGGCGACGCGCTCCCAGGTCGCGAGGGCGCGGAGCGGCGCGAGGTCCCCGCGGACCGACGACGTCGGGAGAGCGACCGCGCCGGCGAGGACGGGCTCGACGTCGGGTCCGAGCAGCGCGCGGACCGCGGCGACCGCGTCGTCGCGCGCGGCGTCGCCGACGCCGGTCGCGCTCATCCCGGCGTCATCACGACTTTGCGACACGCGTCCTGCTTTTTGTCGAACATCCTGTAGCCCTCGACCGCCTGCGACAGCGGAAGCCGATGGCTGATGATCTCCTCCGGCTGGAGCCGCTCCTCGACGATCCGCTGCATCAGCGCGGGAAGGAAGCGTTGCACGTGGGTCTGACCCATCCTGAAGGTCAGCCCCTTCTCGAACGCGTCGCCGAACATGAACCCGTGCACGAACCCCGCATACACGCCGGGGACGCTGAGCACGCCGCCGCGTCGCGTCGCGGCGATCGCCTGCCGCAGTACCTTGCCGCTCGAGCCCTGCAGCTTGAGATCGGTCATCACGGTCTCGACCGCGCTGCCCTTCGCTTCGAACCCCACGGCGTCGACGGTCGCGTCGACGCCGCGGCGGTCGGTGGCCTGCACGATCGCCTCCGCCGGGTCGTCGACCTGGTCGAAGTTGATCGTCTCCGCGCCGTAGGTCGCGGCGGCGAAATCGAGCCGGTACTGGTTGTGGTCGATCATGAACAGGCGCTCGGCGCCGAGCATCCGCGCGCACGCGGCGGCCATGCAGCCTACCGGCCCCGCGCCGAAGATCGCCACCGTCGAACCGGGTCCGACGTCGGCGTTCACCACCGCCTGATAGCCCGTCGGAAGAATGTCGGTGAGGAAAAGCGCCTTCTCGTCCGGCAGCCCGTCCGGAACCCGGAACGGGCCCACGTTCGCCTTCGGCACGCGCACGAACTCGGCCTGCCCGCCGGCGTAGCCGCCGTAGAGGTGCGTGTAGCCGAACATCCCCGCGCCCGGCCGCACGTCCTTCCGGTTGAGGATCGCGCCCTGCGACGGATTGGTGGTCTCGCAGGAGGCGAAGAGATCCATGCGGCAGAAGAAACAGGCGCCGCAGGAGATCGTGAACGGGACGACGACGCGGTCGCCGCGCTTCACCCGCGTCACTTCGGGGCCGACCTCCTCGACCACGCCCATGAACTCGTGGCCGAGCACGTCGCCCTTCTTCATGCCCGGCACCTTGCCCCTGTAGAGGTGGAGATCCGAGCCGCAGATGGCGGTCGCCGTCACCCGGAGGATCAGGTCGTCGGGCGCCTGGAGCACGGGATCGGGGACCGTTTCGACGCGCACGTCGTGCGCGTCGTGATAGATGACCGCCTTCATCGCATGCCTCCTCGCCGCGGCGCGGCGCGTCTTCCGCCCGTCGCCGCGTCGCGCACGGCCCCGCCGATCGCGAGGAGCGTCGAGTCACCGATAGAGGACGGCGGAGCCGATTGCAGGCGCCGGAGCGCGCGGGCGGGGGCCCGCGGGGCGCCGTTCGAGGCGACGCTCGGGCGCGGCGGCCTCCGCGCCCGCGCCGGTCACCCGCCGCCGTGCGCGGTCGCGGCGTGCGTCCCTTCGACGAACTGCTTGAAGTTCTGCAGCTCGGTCTCGACGCGCTTGTCGGGATTCGCGAAGGCTTTCGCCACCGCGCCCCCGAGCACGCCGCCCTTCGGCTCGAGGTTCATGCGCACCGCGATCTCGGTCTGGTCGCCGGAAAGCGTGTGGAACGTGACCTGCCCGCTGGTGATCACGTCGCTCCCCTGCCGCGTGTTCCACGCGACGCGCCGCCCCGGCTCGAGCAGCGTCGTTTCGCAGTCCCAGGTCACGTCGGCGCCGAGCGGGCCTTCGACGGTCCAGCGGGTCGTCGTCGGACCCGTGCGCTTGATCGACCTGACCCACTTCATGAACCGCGGCCAGTTCTCGAAGTTCATCCAGTGGTCGAAGACCTGCGCGGCGCCGCCGCGCACGATGACGGATTTCACGATCTCTTGCGCCATGGTGCACCATTCCCGGCCGCGGGCGACGCGCCGCGCGCGGCCTTTCCCCGTCCCATAGAGAGGGGCCGCGACGTGCGCGGCGAGGCCGGCGTCACTCGTCGGTCGCGTCGAGCGCCGCCGCCGCGCGCGCGCCGCCCCGGCGCGACGCGCCCTCGAAGTCTCCTCGCAACGCCTTGAGCGCGTAGCGCTCGCGGTCGATCTCCTGCTGCGTGCGGACGCCGAGGCGGCGCAGCAGCGGAAGCGGCGGGCACCAGCCCTGCAGCGCGTGCTGGAGGAAGAAGCTCTGAACGGCGAGAGGCAGCAGAAGCCACCGGCGGCCGCGGAGGACGGCGCCGGTCAGTCCGAGCAGCGTGAGGACGGACGAGCCGGTCTCGAGGCACCGCTCCACGTCCCATTCGCGGTCGAGCTCGCGGAGCCGACGGCCGACGAGATCCGGCCGCTGCGCGAAAAACGCGACGCTGCGGCATGTGCGGCGGCGGATGTTCTCCGCGGTCTCCGCGTCGTCGTGCGAGGCGACGCGCGTCGCCGATTCGCGCACGGCGCGACGTCGGACGCCGTCGCCGCCGAGCGCCAGGTCGATACGGCCCGTCACGTCAGCAACCCCCGAGCGCCCAGATGATCAGGATGATCGGGAGCGGGACGCCGAGCAGCCAGAGCAGGATGCCGGTGCGCGCCCTGCCGGGCGCATGTCGTCGTTCGCGCATCGTGGAAACGCTCCGCGCCCGTGCGGGTCGGGCGACGCGGCGCGCCGCGTGGCGGGCCGCCCATCGGTTCATAGAAGGCGCGCTCGCGGCCGCCCTAAGGGGCGCAGGCGACGTTGCTACCGTCGCCGCCGCGCCATGGTTTTCACGTCGGTCGTCGCCGCGGGTCTGATGGTCGCGTCGCTGGCGCTCGCCCTGCTGATCCGCCTCGCGCTCGCGCTCGCGGGACGCCGTCCCGCGCGGTACTGGCGCCGCGCGGGCCTCGCGCACCTCGCGCTTGCGCCGCTCTACACGCTCGCCGCGCCGGTCCTTTTCGGCGTCTGGCTGGCCGGCTGGGTCCACACGCGCGGGGACGAGAGCGCCTATGCGGGCCCGCGCTTCACGGCCGACGGCGCCTGGCGCCTTCAGTCGCGCGAATCGTTGCGCGCCGAGCGGACCGCGCCGCCGCCTCCCGAAGTCCGCGCGGCGGAGCGCGCCGCCGAGGTGCGGCTGACGGCGTCCGACGGCGTGCCGCTCCGCGCGTTCTTCGTGCGGGCGCGCGGCGCGCCGCGCGCCACGGCGGTGCTCGTGCACGGGCTCTTCCGCGGCGGGCTCGAGCTCGAACGCCCGGCGTCGGCGTTCCGCGACCTCGGGTGCGACGTGCTGATGCTCGAAATGCGGAACCACGGCGGAAGCGGCCGCACGCCGACGACGCTCGGGCTCCGTGAGCGACTCGACGTTTTCGCCGCCGTCGACTTCGTGCGCTCCGACCCGGAGCGCGCGCGACGCCCCGTCGTCCTGTTCGCGGTGAGCCTCGGCACCGCGGCGGCGGCGCTCGCGGCGCCCGACGTCCCGGACCTCCGCGGCCTCGCGCTCGACGCGCCGATGGATGCGCTCGACGCCGTCGCCGTGCGCATGCTGGGCGAGGGGTCGCGGCGCGATCGCCCGGGCTCCGCGATGCCGCGGTGGATGGCGCGGCTCACGCTGGCGGGCCTCGAGCTGCGATCAGGCTTCCGCGCCGCGGACGTCCATCCGACCGAGGCGCTCCGACGCCTGTCGCCGGACGTGCCGGTGTTGCTCATCGGCGGCGGCGACGACGACCGCATGCCGCCCGCGAGCGTGCGCGCGCTCTTCGAGGCGCTGCCGACCCGGCCCGAGCTGAAGGCTTTGTGGATCCGCGAGGGATCCGACCACGGCCGCGTGTGGGAGGACGATCCCGAGGGCTATCGCCTCCGGCTCGCCGCGTTGCTCGACCTCGCCGTCCGCTGAGGCGCGTCAGCGCCGCATGCCGGTGCGGCGGAGCAGGTCGTCGATGGTTCGGAGCGCCTCCATGAGGCGGTCGCGTTCGGCGAGGATGCGACGCGCGTCGTCGAAGAGCCGCGACGCGTCGCTCGCGGCGCGGGCGGCGGTGCGGCGCGGCGCGGCGACGCCGCGGACGAGAGACGACCGCGGCGCCGGGCCG
>DASPNK010000541.1:0-3195 GCA_035626575.1 Planctomycetota bacterium
GCACCGGGACCGAGAGCAGAAGCGTGCCGCGGAGGCGCCACCACGCCGCCAACTCGCCGATCAACGCCGCATGCCGCGCCACGAGCGCGTCGCCGTCGCGCGGCGGATAGTCGAGGCTGGTCTCGGCGAGGAAGAGCCAGCCGTCGACGCCCGCGACGACCTTCGGCGTCGTCTTCCCGAAGGCGGCGAAGAGGACTTCGTTGTAGTGCGGGCGCACCGCGGCGGCGGTCGCGGAGCGTTCGGCCAGCGTCGTCTCGACGGACCGGAAGTACCGGCCGGTGAGCACGGCGTCGCGCGACGGCGCCCCCGCGCCGACCGACGGCGCGTTGCCGTGCGTCGCTTCGTACACGGGTACGCCGAGCACGACGACGGCGAACACGGCGACGGCGGGGACGAGGCGCCGCACGGCCCGCGGCGAGCCTTCGATCAGCTTCATGGATGAGGGGACGACGGACGCGTCGACCGAACGTAAGGCCGCGCGATGCAGGTCGCGTGAAGACGGCGCGAAGGGACGACGCATCCCCCGCGTCCCGCCCGGGCGGCCGCACCGAGAGCCCGGCGCGACGGCGCTTTGCGCCGCGGGGCCCCCGAAGTCGATAGAGCGCCGCGCCGCGGGTTGCGGTCGCCGCCCGTCGGAAGTCAGCCGCCGCTCAACGCCTGGAGCAGGCGGACGTCGTCGCCGTCGCGAAGCGGGCGCTTTAAGTCGCGGACGGGCGCGCCGTTGACGAACAGCGCCATGTGCGGGCGGAGCCGGCCCTGCTCGTCGACCACCCGCCATTTGAAGCCGGCGTGCGCGCGGTCGAGCGCGTCGAGCGCTTCGCCGACGGTGGCGCCGGCGGCGGAGAGCCGCGCCCGTCCGCCGGTGTACTCGAGGAGGACGCTGCCCACCGTCACCGTCACCTGCGCCGACGCCGCCATGGCCCGCTCAGCGGAAGCGCGCGACGCGCACGCTGTAAATGCGCGGCAGGTGCGCGGCGAGCGACCGCCACGACGCGCCGCGGTCGAAGCTCCCCCACACTTCGCCGGACGTGGTTCCGAAGTACACGCCGGTCGCCTCGGCGACGTCGTCCGCGCAGAGCGCCTGGCGCATCACGGTGAACCAGGCGTCGCGCTTCGGCAGACCGCGGTCGAGGCGCTTCCAGGTACGGCCGCCGTCGTCGGTGCGGAACACGCACGGGCGCCCGCCGGGGCTGGTGCGAGGCCAGAGCCGCGTGCCGTCCATGGGGAACATCCACGCGACGTCGCGGTCGGTCGGGTGGACCGCGACGCCGAAGCCGACGTCGCCGATCTCCTTGGGCAGGTTTCGGCCGACGCGCTTCCAGGCGTCGCCCTTCTTCCGGTCCAGCCGGTAGAAGCCGCAGTGGTTCTGCTGATACAGGCGGTCGGGATCGGCGGGATGGGCGACGACGTGATGCGGATCGTGGCCGAAGGCGTGATCCCCCGGCGGCAGGAAATCGGCCGCGACGCCTCGATTGAGCGGCGCCCACGACGCGCCGGCGTCGCGCGATTCGAAGACGCCGCCCGACGAGACGCCGACGAACAGGTGCGCCGGGTCGCGCGGGTCGACGACGATCGAATGCAGCATCGAGCCGTCGGGCGTGCCGCTGTCGCCGCCGCTCGTCCACGTCGCCCACGACGGGTTCTCGTTCCAGCCGTCCACGCCGCGCCAGGTCGCGCCGGCGTCGTCGGAGCGGAACAGCGCGGGCGGCGTCGTCCCGCAGTACCAGGCGCCGGGATTCGACGGCGCGGCGGGCTCCAGCCAGAAGTTGGTCTTCACCGCGCGCCCGCGGGACGTGCCGGCGAAGCGTTTCGCGCGGGACGCGGGCGCGAACTTCGGCGGCTGCGTCGCCTCGGTCCAGGTGCGGCCGCGGTCGACGGAGCGGTACAGCGTCGGCCCGAGGTGTCCGCCGTTGGACGCGAGCAGCAGCGTGCGGCCGTCGCGCGGGTCGAGGCGGAAGTCGTTGACCTTGGATCCGAACTGCATCGGCGCCGACAGGCGCCAGGCCCCGTTCGCCTCGGCGAGGATGAAGCCGCCTTTCGCCGTCCCGAGCAGCAGCGCGGGTCGCGCGCTCGCCCGCTTTCTCGTGCGTGATTCCATGAGCGGCGGGAGTGTAGCGCCGCCCCCGGACGCTCCGTCAACGCGGCGACGCGAGGTACCACCAGGCGCCGTCGAGCGGGAACGCGCGGCGGACGCCGGTCGGGTCGCGACGCGGCTCGAGGGCGCCGTCCGGCGCGTGCACGACGTCGATCACGTACGGGCGGCGATCCGGCGGCCAGACGCCCGCGAGACGAAAGCGCACGCAGGCGCCGTCGCGCTCGACCGCGAGGACGTCGTAGCCGCCGACGCGGCGCGGGAAGGCGTCGACGTCGAGGGTCAACGCGGCGTCGAACGCGCCGCGCGCCGCGCGGAAGCGGAGGCGCTGCGGCCAGGCGGCGTCCTCAGCAAGCGCCGCCGCGCCGACGAGCGCCGGCGTCGCGAGCGTCAGCGCCGCGCAGAGCAGGCGGGCGCGCAGCGGCGCCGACGCGCCGCTCGCGACGAGCGCGGACCGCGCCGACGCGGCCCATCCCAGCCAGATGAGAAGGATGGTCGCGCCGACGGTCCAGCCGAGGAAGACGCCCGCGCGGAGCGGCGGGACCGACGCCGCGGCGCAGGCCGCCGAGGCGAAGGCGAGGGCGCCCGCGGCGGCGCAGGCGACGCCGCCCGCCCAGGAAGGCGCCGCGGGCGGCGGCGGGCGGACGGGCGCCGCGACGTCGGGCGCGCGGTGCGCGAGCGTTCGGTCGTCCACGACGGAACCGTCCTCATCGCGGGCCTGCGGGACGTCCCGACGCGGCGCAGAATGTAACCCGCCGCGCGTCTTGGCCCGCGCGACGCGGGGAGGGTATCTTTCGCCGCGTCCGTCTCCGGGCGCCCTCCTCGACACGCGGGCGGCTCGAGCCGGCCGCCGCGAACGCCGAAATCCCAAGCCGTGAGCCACGCCCAGTCAGCGACCGCCGCCGCTCCCACGGTGGATCTGGTCATCCCCGTGCTGAACGAGCGCAAAGTGCTCGAGCGCAGCACGGAGACGGTCCGCGCCTACCTGCGCGAAAAAACCGCGTACCGGTGGAACGTGGTGATCGTCGACAACGGCTCGACCGACGGGACGATGGAGATCGGCGAGCGGCTGGCGAAGACCTGCGACGACGTGCGGTTCCTCC
>DASPNK010000542.1:0-4132 GCA_035626575.1 Planctomycetota bacterium
CGAGGAACAGGGTGCCGGTGTCGGCCTGCTCGAAGCGGCCCTTGCGCCGGCCGGTCGCGCCGGTGAACGCGCCCTTTTCGTGGCCGAACAGCTCCGACTCCAGCACGCCCTCGGAGAGCGCGGCGCAGTTCAACGCGACGAACGGCTTGTCGCGCCGCGGCGACAGGCCGTGGACGGCGCGCGCGACGAGCTCCTTGCCGACGCCGTTCTCGCCGAGGATCAGCACCGTGGCGTTGGTCGGCGCCACCTGCGAGACCAGCTCGAAGACGCGCATCATCGGAGGCGTCGTCGCGACGATCTCGGTGTACGTGGACGCGGGGCCCGCCGGCGGCTCCGCCGCGCGGATCGCGGGGGCCTTCCGCCGCGCGCGCACGCGGTCGGCCGCCTGGCCGACCACCTTCCGCACGTGGTCGATGTTGAGCGGCTTGGTGAAGTAGTACGCCGCGCCGGAGTGCATCGACTCGACCGCGTCTTCGATCGATCCGTAGCCGGAGACGAGCATCACCTCGCAGTCCGGGTTGAGCCGCCGCGCCGTCTCGAGCACCTCGGTGCCGCGGCGCCCGCCGAGCATCAGGTCGGTGATGACGAGGTCGAACGGCGTGCGCTCCAGCATCCGCGTCGCCTCGTCGACGCCCGCCGCGCGGCGGATTTCGTAGCCGCCGCGGCCGAGCGTCTGGGCGAGGGCTTCGGCGTGCTGCGCGTCGTCTTCGACGATGAGGAGGCGCACCGGGTTCGCGCTCACGGCGCCGGCCTTTCCGCCGACGCGACGAGCGGAAGCTCGAGCGTGAACCGCGTCCCGTGGCCGGGCTCGCTTTCGCACCGCACGGTCCCGCCGTGAAGCTCGACGAACTGTCGCACCAGCGGCAGGCCGATCCCGACGCCGCCGGGTTTGGTGGAGAAGAAGAGGTCGAAGACGCGGTCGCGCACTTCGGGCGGCATGCCCGGGCCGGTGTCGATCACCTCGAGCGTGAAGCGCCCGCGGTCGCGCCGCGTCTGCACGGTGAGCGTGCCGCCGCCTTCCATCGCCTGCGCCGCGTTGCGGAGGAGGTTGAGCACCGCCTGCCGGAGGAGGCTGTCGTCGACGTCGGTCGGCGGCAGGCTGCGGTCGAGCTGCAGGGTCACGGCCACGCGCGCCTTGCGGAAGTCGGCCGCCATGACGTTGACGGCGTCCTCGACGAGCACGTTGAGATCGCAGCGCCGGCGCTCGGCGGAAGGCTCCCGCGCGAGGCGGAGGAAATCGCCGACGATCCGCTCGAGCCGCCGAAGCTCCCCGAGGACGACGTCGACGCGCTTCAGCGAACCGTTCTCGCGAGCGCCGGGCCGCTCGGCCAGCTCCTCCCTGAGGAGCTGGAGCGTGATGTTGATGGTCGACAGCGGATTGCGGATCTCGTGCGCAAGTCCGGCGGCCAGCGCCTCGAAGCGCGTCAGGCGTCCGTCGCGGTCGGTGTCCGTCATGCCCCCGCGTCGCTCCGGGTTGCGTATAAAGTCGGCGCCGGGCTTCGCGCGGCGTCGCGGCCGCGAGGTGCGGCGGGGGATCGTAACGACCCCGTTTCCGCGCGCGCAAGCAAGCCCGCCCGCGACCCGCCGATGACCGAAATCCTCGTCGTGCCGTCCGACGCCGTTCCGGACGACGTCGTGCGCCGCGCCGCGGCCGCGCTCGCGGCCGGCGGCGTGGTGGCGGCGCCGACCGACACGGTGTACGGGCTGCTCGCGCGCTCCGGCCGCCCCGAGGCCGTGGCGCGCGTTTATGCGATCAAAGGCCGCCCCGCGGAGAAGGCCCTCCCCTTCCTGCTTCCCGACGCGTCGCACGTCGAGACGTTCGTCAACCGACCGCCGGCCCGCGCCCGACGCTGGATGAACGCGTTCTGGCCCGGCGGCCTCACCCTCGTGCTCGGCCCTGACGACCGCACCGTGGCGTTGCGCGTGCCCGACCACGCGCTGCTGCGCGCGATCCTCTCCGCCGCGGGCGGTCCGGTGACGGCGACGAGCGCCAACCTCTCAGGACGACCGGCGGCGACTCGCGCCGAAGAAGTGCGCGACGCCCTCGGAGAGGGGCCTGATCTGCTCATCGACGGCGGACCGGCGCGCGGCGGCCGCGAATCGACGGTGGTGCGCGCGGCGCCCGACGGAACGTGGAAGGTTCTGCGCGAGGGCGCGATTCCGGTCGAGGCTCTCCGCCGCGCCGCGCCCGATCGCACGTTGTTCGTGTGCAGCGGCAACACGTGCCGAAGTCCGATGGCGGAGGCGCTGTTTCGCCGCGCCCTCGCCGACCGCGTGGGCGTCCCCGTCGAGCGACTCGCGGAAGCGGGCTTCGCGGTCGAGTCCGCCGGGACTTCCGCAGCTCCGGGCGATCCTGCGACGCCGGCGGCGCGGGCCGCGGCGGCGCGGCTCGGAGGCGCCTTGGCCGACCACCGCGCGACGCGCCTGGACGCCGCGCGCCTCGACGACGCCGACCGCGTTTTCGTGATGACGCACGACCACCTGCGGACTTTGAGGGATCGCTTTCCCGAAGCTGCGGGCAAAGCGGTTCTATTGGATCCCCGTGGTCTCGACGTGCCCGATCCGTTCGGCGCCGACGAGGACCATTACCGCCTCTGTGCGGAGCGTTTAGCGGCGTTGGTCCGTAGCAGGGCGGCGGACGTGCCGTCCCCCTGAACCCTTCGCGGACTCGTGCCGAAAGGGTGACGGAGGCCGGGATTCTCCCGACCGTCCAATACCCGCTCGAAGGCTCCGTATCTAAGGCCGACCTCAATATCGCCGGGGTTGTGTTCCAGCACGTAAAACGCTGATTTCCATCTTTTTTCCTTTCTCCTATTCCAACGAGCTGTTTCCCTCGGCGATGCTCTTCAGGCGCCCGGCATGAGCCGGGCGCCTTCGTTTTTGGGGGGCGTAGCCCCCAAAAACCAAGGCGCTTTTGCTCTTAGATAGGCGCGCCTTAAGCGCGCCTCGCTCTTCGAAAGGCGCGCTTTAGGCGCGCCTCGCTGTTCCTAAGTCGCACCTTCGGTGCGTCTCGAATCCTGGAAAGCGCGCTTTGAGCGCGCTTCGCTCTTGGAAAGGCGCGCCTTGTGCGCGCCTCGCTTTCCCGAGACGCACCTTCTGTGCGTGTCGGCTTGAGGACGCCGCGCCCTTGGCGCGGCCTCGCGTCCGACGTCGGTCGGTCGTCGTGCGCCCTCCCGTCGCTTGGCGGCCGTTGATGCGCCGTGGCCCACGCGTCGCCCTCTGGTGGACGACGTGCCGTCGGTCAGCGATCGTCGAGCGCGTCTTCGACTCGACGGACGGATTGCCTTTGGAATCGGCCGTGTGTGCCGTCCCGCGCTCGCCGGAGACAAGGCCGCGCCGTCAGGAGCGGCCGTCGAAGGGCAGAGCCGCGCCGCAGGCGCGCCCTCCAAGGCCGAGACGCACCCAAGGTGCGACTTACAAAGACCATGCCCCGAGGACTCTGAGCGGCCGCTCCGCGGCCCCTAAAAGAACCCGGGCCCGCCATGGCGGGCCCGGTGAAAGAACTTTGCGCTCGAGAGGGCGGTTGGGGAGGGAAAAGAGTCTCAGGCGCTGCAAGTTCTCCGTCGTGGTCGATCCGCCGTGTTGACGCACGTCGGCCCGAAGCGACGACGGACGGTTTATACACGGTGAGTCCGCGGGGCGCCAGTGTGGAAAAGAGAATCTTGGCCGCTTTCAAGGCCCTTGATCCAGCGACCTAACGATCGCCTGTCGTTTCTTAGGGATTCGGCGGCGCGTCGCCGATCGGCCGGTCCGGCCGGACGGCGGCGAAGCGCGCCGAGGCGCGGCTCCTAAGCCTCGTTGAATCTCCGGCTTGCCGCCGTGGAGCGAGATCAGCGCGGGAGGGCCTTGCGCACCAGCGTCACCTCGAGGGACGCCTTCTCCCCGTCGCGGATCGTCACCGGACGCGTCGCTTCCGACACCGTCTGATGGTGGCGGAAGACGAGGGTGATCGCGCCGACGGGGAGCCGCGGCAGAGACGCCTCCCCGCGCGCGTTCGTCACGGCGACGCGGCCGGTCGTCAACGGCACGCTGCGGCCGTCGGCGTCGAGCGCCTCGATGCGGCAGTTGGGCACCGGATCGCCGGCGTCGTCTTTCACCGTGATCAGCACGCCGCCCGCGCGACGGAGCGTTT
>DASPNK010000543.1:0-5531 GCA_035626575.1 Planctomycetota bacterium
GACGTCCCGCTGGGCGGGTTCTTCTGCGCCGGCGAGATCGGCCCGGTGGGCGCGCGCACCTACCTGCACGGCTACACGTCGAGCTTCGCGCTGTTCCGCCCGAAGGGCGGTTGACGCGCCCGCGCGCGATGGCGTCGACCCGGAGGCGCGTCGCGCTCGCGTCGCAGGCCGGTTTGCCCGCCTGGGAGGTCGACGATCGCCCGTTCCACGCGGCGTTGCGCGCGCGCGGCGTCGAGCCCTGTCAGCCTGCCTGGGACGACCCCGCGTTCCGGTGGGAAGAGTGCGCCGCCGTCCTGGTGCGGACCACGTGGGACTACGTGCCGAAGGCGACGGCCTTCGCCGCGTGGGCGGACGCCGTCGCGAGGCGCACCCGTCTTTTCAATCCGCCGGAGATCGTTCGGTGGAACCTCGACAAGCGCTACCTGCGCGACCTCGAGGCCCGCGGCGCGCCCGTCCTGCCGACGACGTGGATCGAGCCCGGCGCGGCGGGCGCCGTCGGCGACGCGGTGCGGGAGCTCGGCGTCGCGCGCGCGTTCCTCAAGCCGTCGATCGGGGCGTCGTCGTCGGGAACGTTGCGATTCGCCACGGACGCCTCGGGCGTCGCCGCCGCGACGGCGCACGTCGCCGCGGCGCCGGACGTCGCGTTTCTGCTGCAGCCGTACCTCGACCGCGTCGAGCGCGAAGGGGAGACGAGCCTCGTGTACTTCGAGGGGCGCTTTTCGCACGCCGTGCGGAAGACGCCCGTTCCCGGCGACTACCGCGTGCAGGACGACTGGGGCGCGACCGACGCGCCCCACGCGCCCGCCGCCGACGAGTTCGCGGCCGCCGAAGCGACGCTCGGCGCCGCGCTTTTCGCCGAGCCGGCGCTCTACGCGCGCGTCGACCTGCTCCGCGACGCCTCCGGCCGGCCGCGACTCGTCGAACTGGAGATGATCGAGCCGTCCCTGTTCTTCCGCCACGCGCCCGAGGCCGCCGACGTCTTCGCCGAGGCGTTCCTGCGGCGCGCCGGGATCTGACGCGCTGCGCTCAGGGAGGCGTAGCCCGGCGCGGCGGCGCCGCGTCGCGCCCCCACCCCATGCGCGCGACAAGCTCCGCGACGCGTCGGGCGATTTCGTCGCGGACGGCGCGCACCTCGTCGACCGGGCGCCCCTTCGGGTCGGGCAACGGCCAGTCCTCGCGAACGAGCCCCGGGACATGGGGGCACGCTTCGCCGCAGCCCATCGTGACCAGGAGCGTCGCGCCCCGGGCGAGGTCGTCGGTGAGCCGCGTCGGCGTCGCCGAGCGGAGATCGACGCCCGCCTCCGCCATCGCCTCGACGACCTCGGGATGGACGCGCGCGCCCGGCTGCGTCCCCGCCGACACGCCGCGGGCCTTCGCCGGATCGGCGAGTCGGTTGAAGAACGCGGCGGCCATCTGCGAACGGCCGGCGTTGTGAACGCAGGCGAACAGCGCGGTCTTCATGGAGAGGTCCTTTGAAGAGCGGCGGCGCCGTCGGGCGGCGCCAGGAATGCGAGCAACCCCCACGCCGCCGCGCCGCCCGCGGCCTGTCCCGCGAGGAAGCCCGGAACGTCCGAGGGGCGGATGCCGGAGAAGGTGTCGGTGAGGCAGCGCGCGAGGGTGACCGCCGGATTGGCGAACGAGGTCGACGCGGTGAACCAGTACGCGGCGACGATGTAGCCCGCGACGGCGAACGGCGTCGCTTCCGGCCGCGCGCGACCGCAAAGGACGATCGTGAGCAGCAGCCCGGCGGTGGCGACGCCTTCGCTGAACGCCTGGGCGAACCCCGCGCGCACGTGGGTCGACGCGGCGAACGCCGGTTCGCCGAACATGAGGTGCGCCGCGGCGGTTCCGCACGCGGCGCCGAAGAGCTGCGCCGCGACGTACGGCGCGAGGTCGCCGCGCCGCAGTTCGCCCCGCGCGGCGAGGAGCGCGGACACCGCGGGGTTGAGATGGGCGCCCGACGTCGCGCCGAACGCGAGGATGAGCGCGACGAGCGCCCCGCCGGTCGCCACGGCGTTGGCGAGCAGCGCCACGGCGACGTTCCCGCCGCACAGCCGGTCGGCCATGACGCCGGAGCCGACGACCGCGGCCAGGAGGAACGCCGTTCCCGTCGCTTCGGCGAGGCATCGCCTTGCGAGGGACGGCCCCGGGTCGCGATCAGCGCGCATCGGAGGCGCGGGCGCCGGTCCCGCAGCCGCCGCCGACGCCGGGTCCCGTCGGGCAGCATCCCGCCGCGGCCGGCGCCGGGACCGCTTGCGTCGACTTCGCGTCCCCGTCGAGATCGTGATTGAGGTGATACACCTCCCACTGATGTCCGTCGGGATCGGCGGTCCAGAACTTGTCCTGGTTGGCGTGACAGCAATCCACGCCCATCTCTTCGACCACGGCGAGTCCCGCCGCCTTCACGCGCGCAAGCTCGCGCATCACGTCGGCGACGGAATCGAGCTGCATGCCGAGGTGGCTCACGGAGCCGCCGCGGTCCGCGGACGCGTGCGCGGAGATCGCGAGATTCAACGGAGCGAAGCGCGGCAGGAACTTCAGGTAGCCGGGCTTGTCCTTGACGGGCTCGACCCCGAGGAAAGCGCGATAGAAGGCGCGCGAGGCGTCGAGGTCTTTCGCGTGCAGATGGACGTGGATCTTGGGCTCCATGGAACTCTCTCCTCAGCAGCAGGCGCTCAGCAGGCGCACGAGGTCGGACACCATCCGCGGATCGACGGCGTCGTAGACGAACCGCTCTTCGCGCCGGCTCGTCACGAGCCCCGCGCGGCGGAGGCTCTCAAGATGATGGGACAACGTCGGCGCGGGGATGTCCAGCGCCTTCCGGATCTCGCCGACGCTCGTCGCGCCGCCGGCGCGGACGAGGTGGAAGAACACCCTGAGGCGCCCGAGGTGCGCGAGCGCCTTGAAAGCGGCGACATGCTCCGGGGAAGCCTGGAGCGGGCGCCGCGTCGGTCGGCATGCGTTCATGGTTTCTGAATTACGAAACCATCGAAGCGCACGCAAGCCGGAGGCGTCCCTCGGAGGACGTCGGCGGCCGACGGGAACCGCCGGTCGCCAGGAACTCCGGAACGTCCGCGGTCCATGCGGCCCGCGGCGATCGGCGCCTGGACCGCAGCGGGCCGGCCCGAAGCGGAGCGAAGGGACGCCCCTGCTTCGTCGGTCTGCGGCGTGCGAAGGACGGGACCGCATCACGATCGGCGGCTCGTCGACGACCGCGAAGCCGCCTCCGCGGTCCGGGCGGCGGCGCTGTGGCGGCTCAGAACCCGACGGTCAGGAGCAGGCCGTTCGAGACGTCGGACGGCGTCGGAAGCGCGAACGGGTATTGCACGGCCTGGACGGCGAACGACGTCCCCACCAGCCCGAGAGCCGTCCCGGGCCAGACGGCCGTCGCCGAGGCGGCGCCCTGCGCGTCGAGCCACAGGTACGCCACCGGGACGATCAGCCGCTGCAGGTCGAGGTGGAAGTACGAGCCCGGCCCGAGGACCGTCGGCGAAGCGGCGGGGATGCCCGCGGCGACGATCGCGAGGGCGCCCGGAGAGCCCGTCGCCGCGAGGGAGAACGGCCTTCCGAGGAACGGATTCCCGAGGGGCGCGCTCAACGTCGGGGCGCCCGGTCCTCCGTTGCCGGGAGACAGGACCGCGGGCGGCGCCTGCGCCGGTTGCGTGAACCGCATCACGGTGACGTGATGACCGGCGGCCCCGTCGCGGAACGCGACGTACGGGACGTCGTCGTGATCGAGCGCCAACGTGAGGTACGCCGCGTCGCCCGGCGAAAACGCGAGGGGCCCCACGGCGCGCCACGCGACGCCGTCGAAGCGTTTGACGCACGCGCGACCGCCCTGCGCCGCCGGCGCCTGAAACGCGACGTACGGTCGATCGACCGCGTCGAAGCTCAGAGAGATCCACTGCCGCCACGCTTCGCCGGTGACGCTCGCCGACGCGGGGTACCAGGTCGCCGCCGTCGCCGAAGCGGCTTGCCCGCCGACGAGCGTCCACTGCGTTCCGCCCGACGCGCCCGGGTCGTGACGCATCACGTAGACGTGCTGCAGATGGAAGAAGGCGACGTGCGGCACGCCGGCGCCGTCGAGAGCGATCATCACGTTGTGGCTCGGGGTCAGACCCGAGAACCCGGGGGCGCCGAGCGGAGACCAGGCGCCCGTATTCGCGTCGTAGATCATCACCGTCGCACGCTCCTGCGCGGTGAAGTCGGTGAACGCCGCGTACACCGTGCCCTGCGCGTCGACGGCGATCGAAGGAAACTTCATCTTGCCCGGCGAGAATCCCTGGGGCCCTAGCGTCTGCCACGCGCCGCCGACCAGTCGTCGCGCCGTCGCGCGATCGTTCTCAGGATCGATCAGAGGCGCGGGGTTGGTGGTGCGGTCCGCGTAAATCACGAACAGCGAGCCGTCGGGGCCGACGGCGAGGTGCGTCGCGTGCGCCTCGGCCGCGCTGACGCCGCCGGGACCCGCGGGCGCGTTGACGAACGTCGGGCTCGTCGCGCCGAGATCGATCGACCGCACGTTGCATTGCCCGGCGTAGGCGTAGTCGCGGTGCGCGACGTGCAGCACGCCGGCGGCGTCGACCGCCGACGCGTTGTAGAAGGCGGCGCCGAGGCTGCCCGCGCCCAGGCCGCCCACGCACGACCACCAGGTCCCGTCGAACCGTCGCACGCTGACGCGCCCGCCGGAGAAGTCGTCCTTGTAGACCACGACGGGTCGGTTCGCGGCGTCGAACGCGAGCCAGGTGTTGCCGACCGGCCCCGATCCGCTGTCCGGCGGTCCGACGAACTCCCACGACGGCGCCTGCGCCGCAGCCTGCGCGGCGCCGTGCGCGAGCAGAAGCGCGCGCATCCACGCCGAGATGCGGAAGCGCACGCGTCCCGTGCGGGCGATACGCCCGAGGTGCGACGGAAACGGCGATGCGGCGTCGTCGGAGGACGGGATCACGGCGCCTCGTCCTGCGCGAAGGCGTCGCAGGCGGCAGGGAACGGCCGCGTGCGGCGGACTCGCGAAGGAGTCGAGGCTGGTGGCTACGAGGGCGCGCCGACGACGTGAGGTCGCGTCGGGCGGCGCGTGCGCTCTTCGGAACGACGTCGCGGGTTACGTCCCTCGGGCGGGGGTGCGTATTTCGGCGCGTCGTCCGCCGGCGCGCACTCGGGTTTTCAGGCTTCGCACGCCCCATGTCGCCCCTTCACGCGGCGTTGTTTTTCGGCCTCTAACGTCCGCCCGTTTTCGAGAACCCTCCCCGACCCCGGGGTTCTCGACGGCGGGAAACGGCCTCCCGCCGACCCTTCGTGCCCTCGATCCCAGGAGGTGAGCTCGTGCGGACTTCACGCTTCATCCCCGTCCTTCTCGGTCTCGCCGCGCTGGCGGGTCTGAGCCAGGCTCAAACGACGGTCCTCGTCAACGCGGACATCGCCGTGTCGACGACCTGGACCAACGGCAATACCTACAACCTGCAGCAGCAGATCTACGTCCTTCCAGGGGCCACGCTGACCATCCAGGCGGGCGTCGTGGTCGCGAGCACCACCGG
>DASPNK010000544.1:0-4843 GCA_035626575.1 Planctomycetota bacterium
CGCGACGCAGTCGATGCCGACCGTGTCGTACTTGTCGAGCGCTTCGGCGACCATGAGCTTCGTGCCGACGCCGTCGGTCGACACCGCGAGGCCGACGCCGGGTCCGAACTCGAGGACGTTCGCGTAGTAGCCGAGGCCGCGCACCGGCTTGCCGAACCGCTTGCCGTCGCGAAAGCCGAGCGCCTGGTTGACGTGGGCCGCGAGCCGGCCGAGCGCGCCGCCCGCGGCCTCGGTGTCGACGCCGGTCGCGGAATAGGTGCCGGCTTTCTGCGTCATCTCGGAGCTCCGGGAGAAGGGGGCGGATGGTAGCTCGCGGCCCCGCGGGCCGCGACGTCGCGGGGGCCTCAGGCGCGCGGCCGCGTCACCGCTTCATGGGCGGCGCGGAGCACCGCCTCGCCGTGCGTGGCGAAGAACCCCCATTCCGAGGCGCCCACGCACGGGTAGCCGCGCCCGGTGTCCCGATGGAACGACGCCATCCTGCGCACGCGTCCGTCCTTCAACGCGGAGTTGGTCATGAGGTAGAGGCCGCGCGCCTCCATCGCCCGCACGAGGAGCCCGAGATCGAGCCAGTCGTCGTGCGGTCGGAAGGTCGCCGGGTCGGTCCCGGCGAGCAGCTCGCGTGCGGTCGCTCGCGCCAGCGCTTCGAGGTCGTCGTCGGGCACGGCGCATCCTAGCCGCCGCGCCGCGCCTCGAAACCGCCGCCGATGCCCCCTATCGTGAGCCGTGGCGATTCCGGCTTCGAATGCGGTCGACGTGCGGCCCCTCGTCCTGCGGGGCGGCGCCGTGCGCTTCGATCCGCCGTTCGTGCTGGCGCCCATGGAGGGCGTGACCCACCGCGCGTTCCGCGACGCGATCATGGACCTCGGCGGCGTCGGCGCCGCGTGGACCGAGTTCGTGCGCGTCTCCTCGCACGCCCTCAAGCCGAAGGCGCTGGCGCGCGAGCTCGGGGCCCCGCGCGCCGACGCGCCGGTGGGCGTGCAGCTGATGGCCGTCGATCCGGCGCTCCTCGCCGAAACGGCGCGCAACGCCGAGATCGCCGGAGCGCCGATGATCGACCTGAACTTCGGCTGCCCGGCGCCGGTCGTGTTCAACAAATGCGCCGGCTCGGCGCTCCTCCGCGATCCGGAGCGGGTCGGCGCGCTCGTCGCGGCGGCGGTCGGCGCCGTGCGCGTGCCGGTGACGGCGAAGATCCGCGTCGGCGTGACCGACGCCTCGCGGCTCAGGGACGTCGTGCAGGCGGTCGACGGCGCGGGCGCCGCGGGTCTCGTCGTGCACGCGCGCACGCGCGCCGACGGCTACGCGCGCCCCGCCGACTGGCGCCACCTCGAGGCCGCCCGCGGCTGGACGCGATTGCCGCTGATCGGCAACGGCGACGTGCTCACGCCCGACGACGCGCTGCGCATGACGGCGGAGACCGGCGTCGACGGCGTCATGATCGGGCGCGGCGCCCTCCGCGACCCGTGGGTGTTCGCGCGCCTCGCCGCGCGCCGCGCGGGGCGTCCGGAGCCGGCGGTCGGGCCGCTCGAGGCCCGCGCCTTCCACGTCGCCTACCGGGACGCGATGTTCGCCTACGTCGGAGAGTGCGGGGTCCTCGGCAACCTGAAGCAGCTCTATAAGCGCCTCGAGGTCGGGTTTCCGCTCGACGACGCGCGACGCCGCGCCGTGCTCCGCGCGCCCGACCTCCGCGCGCTGGAGGCCGCCCTGCTCGATGCCGCCTGAGAGAGCGTAGAACGGCGGTCGTGACGTTCGCTCCGGGACGCGTCCTCGGCGCCTACCGCCTGCTCCGCGAAATCGGCCGCGGCGGACAGGGCGTCGTTTACGCCGCCGAAGACGCGCGGCTGCGACGGCGGGTTGCGGTGAAGGTCGTCGCCAAGGGGACGGGCGACGACGCGGTCGCGGGGCTCAGGTTCCGCCGCGAGGCGGCGGCGGCCGCCGCCCTCCAGCATCCGCACCTTTGCCCGGTGCTCGACGCCGGCGAGTCCGCGGAGGCGTGGTACCTCGTGATGCCCCTTCTCGAAGGGGAGACGCTCGCCGCCCGCTACCGCGCGCGGCGCGGTCCCGACGGCGGCGGCGCGGCGACGCCGCCCGACCGCCGCGAAACGACGACCCTCGTCGCCTTCTTCGAGAAGGCCGCACGTGCGGTGCACGCCGCGCACGAGGCGGGGGTGATCCACCGCGACCTGAAACCCGCCAACCTCCTCGTGAGCCGGGACGGCGAGCCGGTGGTGCTCGACTTCGGCGTCGCACGGGGGGCCGTCGCGGAGTCGACCGCGCCGGAAGTCGTCGCGACGCCCGCCTACCTGGCGCCGGAGCTGTGCGCCGACCCGCGGCGCGCGGCGGATCGGCGCAGCGACGTCTGGGCCCTCGGGGCGTCGCTTTACGAAGGCGTCGCCGGGCGCCGTCCCTTCGAGGGCGCGACCGCCGCCGCGCGATGGCGCGCCGCGCTCACGGAGGACGCGCCCGACCCGCGCCGGTTCAACGCCGCCGCGTCGGCCGACCTCGCCGTCGTGCTGCGCGCCGCGCTCGAGACGTCGCCCGAACGCCGCTACGCCACGGCGCTCGCGTTCGCCGACGATCTGCGCGCGGTGCTCGACGGCCGCCCGCCGTCCGCGCGTCGCGCCGGGACCCTCGGCCGCCTCGCGCGGTTCGTCCGCCGCCGCCCCGCGCACGCCGCGCTGGCGGCGGCCCTCGTGCTCGGCGTCTCGGCCGTCCTGGCGTTGTCGGCGCTCCACGCGGCCGATCGCCCGCGGCTCGTCGCCGAAGCCGCGCGCCGGCGCGCGCTCGAAGTCGACGCCCGCGTCGCCGCCGGATTCGCGGCGCTCGGCGAGCGGCTGCCGGAGCGCGCCCGCGAGCTGTTCGAAGAGGCCGCGGCCGCGGGGGGCTCGGACGAAGCCGACGTCGGGGCGGTCGTGGCGTCGCTGCGGTCGAAGCGTTTCTCCGACGCCCGCGCCGCCGCCGGGCGCCTTGCGGCGCGCGGGCGCTCGCGGGAGGCCGCGTCGCTGCTGCTCGACGACGTCGACCGCGCGGAGCGCGGCGCGCCGCTCGCCGATCCGAGCCCCGTCCCGTCGACGCCGCCCCGCACCGCGCTCGACGCCTTCGTGCGCGGCGAGCGGTTGATGGAGGCGTGGTCGACGGTTCCGCCCCGTGACCGCCCGTCGATCGCCGAAGCCGCGGCGGAGGCCTTCGAGGCGGCGGCGTTGCGGACTCCGGCGCCGCGGGACCTCTTCTTCCAGCGACGCCTGTTCGCGCTGGCGCGCACGCGGGACCTCGACCGCACGCGGGCGGCGGCGGAGATCCTCGAGGCGCGCCGGCCGGGCGACGCCCTCGCCGCGCAGTGGATCGGCCAGGCGTTGCGGGTCGCCGGCGCGTCTCGGGAGGCGCTTCCCTGGCTCGAGCGCGCGGTCGCCGCCGCGCCGAACGATCGCCTCCGCCTCCTTCTCCGCGCCGCCGCGCTCGTCGACGTCGATCGCCCCGCCGACGCGCTCGCGGTCCTCGACGGACTCGGCGACGGTCCCGAGCCGCACCTTCCGCTGTTCCGCGCCCGCGCCTTGCGGGCGCTCGGGCGCCGCGACGACGCCCTCGCGGCCTATGAGGACGCCGTCCGCCGTTTCCCCGACGACGCCGGCGTGAAGGCCGAACACGGCGGCGCCCTGCACGGCTTCGGGCGCCTCGAGGAGGCGCTGACGACGCTGCAGGACGCGGTCCGCATCGACCCCCAGGACGCGAACGCCCGCTTCAACCTCGGAGTCGTGCTGCACGCTTCCGGGCGCGAGTCCGAGGCCGCGGAGTCGTACCTCGCCGCGGCGCATCTCGACCCGAGCCTGCTCTCCGCGCACGTCAACGCGGCTCACGTGCTGAACCGCCTCGGGCGCTTCGCCGAAGGCCTGGTGCGCGCCGAAGCGGCGCTCGCGCTGGCGCCGGAGCGCGGCGACGTGCATGCGCACCGCGCCGTCTCGCTCCTGGCCGCCGAGCGGTTCGAAGACGCGCTCGACGCCTGCGACGCCGCGCTCGCGCACGGCGACGACGGCGCGGAGGTCCATTACAACCGCGGCTACGCGCTGGCGCGCCTGAAGCGCGTCGACGACGCGGTCGCGTCGTACCGCGCGGCGGCCGCGCGCGATCCGGAGCATCTGCCGTCGCGGGCGAACCTCGCGCGACTCCTGTTCGCCGCGCGCCGCTTCGACGAGGCCGAGGGTCCGCTCGAGCAGTGCGTCGCGCTGGCGCCCGAGCACGTCGACGCCGTCGCGATGCTCGGCGTGCTCCGGCTGCGGCAGGACCGCTTCGGCGAGGCGCGGGAGCTGTTGACGACGGCGGCGCGCGTCCGCCCCAAGGACGCCGTCGTCCGCTACAACCTCGGTCTCGCGGCGGAGGCGGTCGACCGCCCCTCCGACGCCGAGGCGGCCTTCCGCGCGGCGCTCTCGCTCGACCCCAAGCGCTTCGACGCCCTTCTCGGGTTGTCCGACGTGCTGCGCCGCGCCGGTCGCTTCGACGAGGCGGTCGGCGCGGCCGAAGACGCCGCGGCCGCGGGCGCGCGCGGCCCGAGAGCCCGCGTCGCCGCCGCGCTGGCGCGGTTTCGGGGAGCGTCGGATTCCGAGAAAGCGCTTCGCGACGCGCGCGCGATCGCGCCCGACGTCGCCTCCGCGGTCCGCGAACTGAATCGCTTCGGCGTCGACGCCGACCAGGAGGGGTACGGCGACGACGCCGAAGCGGCGCATCGCCTCGCGCTCGCCCTCGACCCGACGTCGGCGCCGTCCCTCTGCAATCTCGCCGCGCGGCGCGCGGAGCAGGGGCGTCACGCCGAGGCGGACGAGCTCGGCCGGCGCGGCCACGCGCTGGGCTCGGC
>DASPNK010000545.1:0-12065 GCA_035626575.1 Planctomycetota bacterium
TCCTGCAGCGTCCGCACGAGCACGTCGAGAGACGTCGGCGGCGCGTCGGGCGGAGGCGTCGGCGTCGGGGTCGCTCCGACGGGCCGCGTCGCCGCGCGGCGGGACTCCGCCTTCTCGGGGTGCACGCGGATCACCGCGTCGTCCATCAGCGCGAGCAACTCGTCGAGCGACGCGAAGTACTCCTTGCGAAACAACTCGACCCCGTCGGGCCCGACGAAGACGTGCTGCGGCGCCACGACCGTCGTCGCGCCGCCGAGGTAGCGCCGTCGGGCCTCGAGCTCGCAGGCCTTGTGCTCCGCGCACGTCACGCCGGGAAACCGCGGGCACGGCCCCGCCGCGACGTGGTCGTACACGCTGCACGGGACGCAGACGAACTCGCCGCTCTTCGCCGCGAAGCGCGGGTCGCGATAAAGGCGGAGCGCGGTCTCGTCGTTGGCCGCCTCCTCGTCTTTGTTGAAGGCGAAGAGGACCGGGCGGCTTTCGGCGCGCGCGCGCGCCAGCGCGTCCGCGACGTCCTTCTCCCAGCGCACGGGGGGCGCGTCCTGCGCGACGACGACCGCCGCGAACGCGGCGAGAACCGCGGCGAGGACGGCGCGTCGACCTCTCGATCCCATGAACCCGCTCCCGGCCGCGGCGCGGCGGCGCGGCGGACCGCGATTCTACGCCGACGCCCGGGTCCGACGCGCTGGGGGCCGTCGCGCGCGGCGCCTATCATCGCCCTTCCATGGAAGAAGCCGCCGGGACCATCCTCTTCCACGACGCTCCCGAAGGGCGTCGCTTCCTCCTGCTCCGCAACCGTCGCCACGGCACGTGGGGGTTCCCCAAGGGGAAGCTGGAGACGGGCGAAGACCACGCGACGGCGGCGCGGCGCGAGCTGGCCGAGGAGACCGGCGTCGTCGACGCGACGTTCGTCCCCGACTTCGAGACGCAGTCGATTTACGTCCCGAAGCGCCGGGACGGCGACGACGACGCGGACGACGACGGCAAGAAGCGCGTGGTGTACTTCCTCGGCTCCGTCACGAGCCCCGCGTTCCGCCGCAGCGACGAGCACGACGCCGGCGGCTGGATGTCGCCCGAGGAGGTCGTCGCGATGCTGCAGTTCGAAGATCTGCGGCGCGTCTTCCGCGAAGCGCTGCGCCGGCTCCGCCGCGTCTGATCGAAGCGGGTGCGCGCGTGTCCCTCCTCGTCATTCAGGGCGTCAAGAAGGCGTACGCGGGCGACGTCGTCTTCGAAGACGTGTCGCTCACGGTGCATGAAGGCGACCGCATCGGCGTCGTCGGCCCGAACGGCGCGGGCAAGACGACGCTCTTCAAGCTCATCCTCGGGTTCGAGGCGCCCGACGCCGGCCTGATCGGGCGGACCAGGGACCTCTCGGTCGGCCACCTGCCCCAGGAGCCGCAGCTCGACCCGAAGCGCGCCGTCTTCCCCGAGACGCTGTCGGCGATGGCCCACGTGGCCGAGCTGGAGAAGAAGCTCCGCGCGCTCGAAGAGCAGATGGCCGCCGCCCACGACGCGGCGGAAGGCGCGCGCCTCGCCGACGAGCACGGCCGCGTCCACGAGCGCTTCGAGCGCGAAGGCGGCTACCAGCTGGAGGCGCGCGCGGCGGCGGTCCTCGCCGGCCTCGGCGTCCCCGAAGCGCTGTTCGAACGCCCCTGCGGCGTGTTGTCCGGCGGCGAGCGCAGCCGCGTCGGGCTCGCCAAGCTGCTGCTCGCCGCGCCCGACCTGATGTTGCTCGACGAGCCCACCAACCACCTCGACCTCGACGGGACGGAGTGGCTGGAGGATTACCTGCGGAAGCGCGGCGACGCCTTCCTCGTCGTCAGCCACGACCGCACGTTCCTCGAGCGCGTCACGCTGAAGACGCTCGAGGTGGCCGACGGCGGCGCGCGGCTCTACCCCGCGGCGTACTCGGGCTACGAGACGCTCAAGGCCGAGCAGCTCAAGACGCTGCTCCGCGAAGTGGAGAAGCAGCAGGACTTCCTGGAGAAGGAGCGCACCTTCATCCGGAAGCACATGGGCTCCCAACGTACGCGCGAAGCGAAGGGACGGCTCAAGCGCCTCGAGCGCGTGCAGGTGCTGGCCGCGCCGCGCACCAGCGAGCCCGAGCTGCGGCTCGACTTCGCGCCCGCGCGGCCGCAGGGCACGCTGCCCTTCTCCGTGCGCGAGGTGCGGGCGCAGGTCGGCGAACGCACGCTCTTCCGCGATCTCTCCTTCGAGCTGCAGCCCGGCGAGCGCCTCGGCATCGTCGGCCCGAACGGCGCCGGGAAATCGACGCTGCTGAAGATCCTGGCGAAGAAGCTCGAACCCGCCGCCGGGCGCGTGGACTTCGGCCGCAACGTCGACCTCGGGTTCTTCGATCAGGAGCATCGCCTGCTCGACGGCGCGAAGACGGTCTACTCGACGATCCACGACCGCCGCCCGAAGTGGACCGATTTCCAGGTGCGCTCCTTTCTCGCGCGGTTCCTCTTCTACTCCGAAGAGCTCGAGCGTCCCGTCGCCACGCTCTCCGGCGGCGAGCGCGGGCGCCTCGCCATCGCGTGCCTGCTCATGGAGCGACCGAACGTCCTCTTCCTCGACGAGCCGACGAACCACCTCGACATCCCGTCGCGCACCGCGCTCGAGGAGACGCTGCAGGCGTTCACCGGCACTCTCATCGTCGTCTCCCACGACCGCTGGTTCCTCGAGCGTTGCGTCTCGAAGATCCTGTGGATCGAGCCCGAGGGCGTGAGGCTCTACTGGGGGAGCTACGGCGAGGCGTCGGCGTCGCGCGCGGCGCGACGCGCCGAGGCGGCGAAAGCCGCCGAAGCGCGGCGCGACCGGGAGCGCGAGCGCGAGAAGGAGGCCGACGCGCGGCGCCGCCGTCAGGAAGCCGCAGCCGCCGCGCCGCGGAAGAAGCGTCGCGCGCTCGCGGCGGTCGAAGGCGACATCATGGCGCGCGAAGAGGAACGGTCGGCGCTGCTCGCCCGTCTCGAAGACCCCGCCACTTACGCCTCCGGCGCGCAGGTGAAGGAGATCCAGGATCGCCTCGCCGCCCTCGCCGCCGAACTGGCGACGCTCGAGGCCGAGTGGATGGAGCACGGATGAGCGCGCGAAGGATCTCCGAGTTCGACGCCGTCTTCTTCGACGCGGGCTTCACGCTCCTGCTGCCGACGCGCCCGCTGTGGGACGTCTACGCCGAAGTCGCGGCGGACTTCGGCGTCCTGGTCGAGGTCCCGATCATGGCCGGGGCGATGCGCGCGGCGTTCGCCGGCGGCGCGCGCTACGCGTTCGACCCCGAGCTCCGCTCGTCGGAAGCGGCGGAGCGCGAAGCATGGCGTCGCTACACGCTCGACGTCGCCGGGCGCATCCCCGGGCTCGACGCCGTGCACGAGCCCTGGCTCGACGAGCTGGTGCGACGCTTCGACGCGCCGGCCGCGTGGCGTCTCGCACCCGGCGCGCTCGAGCTGCTGCGCGCGCTCCGCGCGCGCGGAGCGAAGACGGCCGTGGTGAGCAACTGGCACGGCGCGCTTGAAGGCATCGCCGCCGCGCACGGCCTGACCGACGCCGTCGACTTCGTCCTCACCTCGGCCGCGGCGGGACGGAGAAAACCGCATCCCGAAATCTTCGAACGGGCCCTGCGCGCGGCCGGCGCCGCTGCCGCGCGCACGGCGCATATCGGCGACTCGACGACGGACGACGTCGAAGGCGCGCGCGCGGTCGGAATCACTCCGATCCTGCTCGCCGGCGCGGAGTCGGAGGCGCCCTCCGACGTCCGTCGCATCGACGCGCTCACCGTCCTCCTGTCGGAGCTGGACGCCGAGTCGTCCGTCGTGCGAGGATGGCCGCCGCTTCCACGCGGCGCCGTCGCCGCCGGCGCGGTACAAGGAGCGTGCGCGTCGCGATCCGCCCCGGAAGCGTCCGCGCCTCGAACGTCGCCGGCCGACAAGGAGACCCTGATGAAATCGCCTCACGACGAAGCCGGCTACGCCGGCGCCGACGTCGGTCGCCTCGCGCACGACGTGTTCAATCTGCTCACCGTCGTGTACGGCCTGCAGGAGGAGCTCGCGTCGCTCGAGACGTCCGACCCGCGGCGCCCGCTCATGGCGCGGACGATGCAGACGGTGGCCGACCGCCTGAACGAAATCGGGAAACGCCTGCACGACCTGGGCAAGCTCGGCGGCGGCACGCACGCCGCGGCCAAGACCTGAAAGACGCGGCGCCTGCGGTCGGCGCGACCGGGGCGCACGGGCGCGGCGCCGGAGATCCGGCGCGCGGCGCGGTCACTCCGTGGCGGCGGAGAGCGACATGCGGCCGAGGATGCGCGCGACCGAGTCGCGAAGCTCCTGCTTCCGCACCGGTTTCAGGAGCACGCCGGCGGCGCCGGTCTCCTTGGCGAGATCGGCGGGCTCCATGGCGCGGTGCGCGGTCACGAAGAGGACCTGCACGTCGCCGAGCGCGGCGTCGGCCTTGATCTTCCGGCAGACCTCGATGCCGTCCATGCCGGGCATCAGGACGTCGAGCAGCACGAGGCGCGGCTTCCTGGCGCCGATGTCGAGCAGCGCCGAGACGCCGTCGTGCAGCAGCTTCACCTGGAAGGGGTCGCCGGGCTGCTCGAGCCAGGTCTTCAGCGTCTCGCCGACCTGGACGTCGTCCTCGACGATGAGGATCGACGACCGCTCGTCGAGAAACTCCGGCACGGGGAGCCCGCGCTTGACGAGGAAGCCGGAAAGGATCTTGGGGTCGACGCGACGATGGCCGCCCGGCGTGCGGAACGCCGAGAGATAGCCGCGATCGATCCAGTTGGCGACCGTCCGTTCGCTGACGCCCACCAGCTTGCCGATTTCGTTCGTGGTCAGGAGTCGCTGCACAGTCGGGTCCTCGGACGCTTGCCGTGGTCGGGAGTCCCACGGAGCCGCAGGGCGCTTGCGCCCTGCGGAGCGGCCCTGTGTGGTCGGCACGGCCGCCGGAATCTAAAGAAAGGGAAGAATCCCCTTCACTGGTTCGGAATCGATAGACTTTTCGCCCGACGGATCGCGCCGCGCAAGGGTCTTTTTATGGAATCTGCGGAGGTGAAAACCGAAGCGGTCCGGCGCGCCGCGATAAATTGCGCTGCAAGATCGGGTTGCAACGTCGTGGCGGCGCGCAAAGCTCGCGGAAAGCGCTGCGTCGAAACAAGAACCACAGAGGTCCGCCCGCGTCGCGCAGCGACGCGACGGCCCTGCATCGTCGAACTCCGACGCCGGCGAATGGCGGTGCGACGACGCGGTGCGTCCGGCCGCCGCCGACAGATGCGGGCTCGATCAGCCCCCGTCGCGCTGGATCTGCGCGAGGAGTTCCAGAAGGCGCGTCAGAGCGGGTCCCTCAGCGGGCCGGACATCGACGACCTGGGAGCTGCCGCGCCAGAAACGCGCCGCCCGACCGTCCTTCGCCACGATCACGACCTCCAGCAGTTCGCCGGCGGCGACGGTGAGGAAGAACGCCGGGTCGAGGTCGGCGATCGGTCGCGCGCCGAAGCGCGGCGGCGCCGAGGCGAGCGCAGCGAGGAGCGCCTCCTTGACTTCGGGTCCGAGCGGAGCGCTCCGGCGTTCGACCGGACGTCCCATGATCCGGACGTCGACGCCCGGGCCCGACAGGTGCACCGGCTCGTACCGCACGAGGTCGGGCTTGAGCGTCACCAGACGGATCTCGTCGGCGTCGCGCAGAGGTCCGAGCGCCCACGGCGCGGCGGCGGCCGCCGACGGCGGCGTGCGCGCCGCGCCTTTGGCGCCGCCGTCGCAGCCGGCGATCGCCGCGGCGGCGACGACGCACCAGCGCCGCGTCGCCGAACGGGCCCGCACCCCGAAGCCGACCATGGCCGACGTTCTACCCGATCGGTCGACGCGGGCGGCGCTCGGCGCGCTCACGGATCGACGGCGCTGTAGGTGTTCCAGAAGAGCACCGTCCGACCCGCGAACTCGGGCGCTCGCAGGACCGACAACGCACGCGCCGTGTAGGTGCCTTCCACGCGGAAGTCCGCGGCGGCGCCGACGTCGCGCATCACCGCGTCGGCGGCGGGCGACGGCTTGGCATATCCCGGCGCATAGGCGTCGTGTCGCACCGTGACCGGCCCGAGCGGACCCGGCCGCGCGCCCGCCCGCTCGAGCAGCGCCAGCGAGCCGCGGGCCAGGGCGACGATGCGACGCCGCGACGCGACCACGCGCGGCGTCACGCGCACGGCGCAGACCTCGACGCCGAGGCCCGCCGTCGCAAACCCCGCGACGAGGCCGGCGGCCGTGCCGCAGGAGCCCGCCGCGACGACGACCACGTCGGGCGGCGGCGCCGCCCCCTCGCGCACCGCGTCGGCGAACTCCAAGGCGCCCTCGACGGCGCCGAGCGCGCCGAGGGCCGACGATCCGCCGCCCGGAATCCAGTAAGGCGCCGCGCCGCCCAATGCGGTCCAGCGGGCGCGCGCCGCGACCCACGGCAGGAGGGCGACGGTCGGCGCGCGCACCGTCTCCGCTCCGAGCGCGGCGAGCCGCTCCCCGCGACCGGCGAGTTCGTCCGTCGCCGGCTGCGGGAACAGCGCGGCCCGCACGAGGAACCCCGCGCGCGCGCCGAACAACGCGGTCGCGAGCACGTGATGGCTGCCCTCGGGCCCGAGCGTCGCCACGCCGCGCGCTCCGCGCGCCTGCGCGGCGCCGAGGAGGAACTCGAGGGCCCGCACCTTCGAGCCGCCGTAGAGCGGCGAACTGCGGTCGTCGCGCTTCACGAAGAGGCGCCGCGCGCCGAGCACGGCGGCGAGCGCGGGCGCTTCGACGACCGGCGTCGGAAGGTCGGCGAGCCGGAGGCGCGGCGCGACCGTCGTCAGGCGCGGCGCGGCGCGCTCGAGCCGGCCGTCGTCGCGGCGCGGCGGCGCGCTCACGCCGGGCGCCCTCCGACGGCGGCGGCGGCGGCGGCGGCGGCGCGCGCGACGCAGAGCGCGAACGCGGAGACGGCGACCTGGGGCGGCACGCCGATCGACGACGGGAACAGCGACGCGTCGGCCACGTAGACGCCGGGGGCGCCGCGGAGCGCGCCGTCGGGGGTCGCGGGCGCCGAGGCGTCGCGGCCCAGCGGGACGGAAGCCTGCGGGTGGACGGAGCTCAGCGCGACGTCGTACGGACGGAACGGCAGGCGCTCCAGCCCCGCAAGGTCCTCCTCCCGATCGACGAACGGCCGCGCCGCGTAAGGCAGCACGACGCGGCGCGCGCCGGCGGCGAACCACAGGCGGGCGAGCGTCGTCACGCCGTCGCGGAGGTCGCGCACGTCGTCGCCCGTCGGCCACGCCCGGATCTCCGGCCGGCCGTCGCGGCGCGCCGTCACTCTCGACGGCGCCTCGTCGTGGAGCAGGACGCCCGCCGACGCGAGCCGCCGCCGCGCACGCATCAGCTCCCGCACGTCGGCGCCGAAGCCCGGCGCAAGGGCGGCCGTCGAAGCCGGTCCCGCCGCGGCGGCCATCAGCACATATCCGCCGCGTTCGCCGCGAAGGAACCGCGCGCGCCCGGTCACCAGCACCGACTGCGGGACGCCGCGGTACGCCTCGACGTCGTCGTCGAAAAGCGCGGCGACCGGCGCGAACGGATGCAGCCGCAGGTTCCGGCCGAGGGCGCCGCGGTTCCCGAGCCCGCTGCAGAGGAGCAGCGCGGGCGTCCCGAGCGCCGACGCGGCGACGAACACGCGTCGGGCTTCGGCCCGGAATCCCGGCCCCTCGACGCGCCAGCCGTCGGCGGCGCGCCGGATGCGGGTCGCGCGCGCCTCCGTCGCGATGCGGAGCCCGCGCGCGACGGCGTCCTCCAGAAAAGAGAAGACCGCGTGGCGCTTCCGGTTGTACGCGCACCCCAGCACGCAGTAGCCGCATCGGTCGCAGAGCTCGCGGTTGTGCAGCGGCTCGAAGGTCTCGAGGCCGAGCCGCCGCGCGCCTTCGCGCAGCAGGCGGTTCGAGCGGTTCTCGTCTTCGGGGCGCATCGGGCGCGCGCCGAGGCGCCGGAGCGTCTCCGCCGTCGCGGCGTCGACCGCGGCGCGCCCGCCGGGCAGGCCCGCCTCGCGGTCGAAGCGGTCGAGGATCGCGGGGGGCGGCGGCACGCAGAGGCCGGTGTTGTGCGTCGTCGATCCGCCGAGGCCGCGCCCCGCGAGCACGACCATCGACTGGTCGACGGTGGTCTGCGCGCCGCCGTCGACGTAGAGCCGCGGCATCATCGTCGCTTCGCGCTGATCGAACGTCGCCGGGTCGTGGTGCGGCCCGGCTTCGAGCAGCAGCACGTCGCGGCCCGCTTCGGCGAGCGCGAACGCGGCGGCGGCGCCCCCCGCGCCCGACCCCACGACGACGGACTCGGCGCGCAGGTCGAGCGGCCCGCGTCGCGGGTCGATGCGGATCACGGGCGCTCCAGCCGCGGCGGCGGCCCGACCGGAATCTCGAACCGGCCCAGCCACGGGCCGTCGTCGCCGGTCTCCGCCTGCGCCTCCGGCGCGAGGTACCAGGCGTACTGCACGGTCATCTTCAACGCGCGGGCCAGCCGCCGGAACGGCGCGAGTCGCGAGCGCGCGAGCGCGCGCAAGGTCGCCTCGGCCCGCGGCGCGTCGAGCGCGCTGAAGACGCGCCCGTAGCGGAGGAGCGGAAGGACTTCGAGAACGGCGAGCCCCGCGCGGAGCAGCCATCGCCGCCCGGCCGGCTGCGGCGCAAGAACGTCGGCGATGCGCCGAATCAGCGCGTCCCGCGCGGCGCCCTGCGGCGTCGGAGCGCCGACGCAGGCCGCGGCGGCGCGCGCCAGCGTGCGGTTCACTCCCGGACGATCTCCGCCGAGAGGATGCGCGGCGGCGATTCCGGCTTCGAGCGCTCGTCGCCCGTCGCGGCGTTCGGGCCGACCGCGACGGCTCCGAGCGCGTCGAGCGTCTGCAGGCTCGGCGCGTCGTCCTTCACCGAGCCGAACACGACGTAGCCCCACCCCGCCGGGCCGCGGTTCTCGGACTGGAAGCCGAAGTTCTTCGAGCCCGGCCGGCGCCCGTCGTTGTCCGCGAGGTTGATGAAGAACTCCGACGTGCCGGAGTGCGGATCGTCGTCGCGGCGCCAGAGGCACACCGCGCCGCGCTTCGGCGCGAGGTTGTTCGCGCCCTCGTGCGCGATCGCCGGGCCGCGGCGCTTCGGCGCGCCGGCCGCGTCGAAGGCGCCGGCCTGGACGAGGACGCCCGGCACGACGCGGTGGAAGACGACGTCCTGGTAGAAGCCCGAGCGGACGTAATCGAGGAAGTTCGCCGTCGTCGCGGGCGCCGCCTTCCGGTCGAGCGTCAGCCGGAGGTCGCCGGCGGTGGTGCGCAGGAGGACGACCGGCTTCGCCGACTTTCCGGGCTCGAACCCGTCCTCGCGGAAGAGATCCGCATGCGCGCCGCCCCGCGACGACGAGGCGCCGCCGCGCGGGATGAGCATGTCGCCGCCCGGCGCCTCCGGGTCGACCGGGCGCGGCGGCGCGCCGACGGCGCTCGATCCGTTCCCGGTCGCCGTCGTCCCCGAGCCTCCGTCGCAGGCGCCGAGAAAAACCAGCGGGAGGAGAGCCCGCGTCGTAAGGAGAAGGACGCGCATCGCGGCGATGATACGCGGGCCGCCCGGCGCGGTCGCCGCGGCCCGGGCGCCGCCGACCTCCGCCGCCGACGGTTCGCTACCATCCCGCCGCACGCCGCACCCCCCGCGATGTCGAAGGAAGATCCGAAGCCGAAATCGGCGCCCTCTGGGCCCGCCGCCGAGGACGCACGCCGCGCCGCCGACGCCCGGCGTCCGGCGACGGCGTTCGACCTTCATCACGGCTTGCCCGCCGCCGCGCGTCGACTGCGGCCGGCGGCGCCGCGACCGGGGACGGGATCGCCGTGAAGACTTCGGTCCTGATCGTCGGCGGCGGCGTCATGGGCGCGGCCGTCGCGCGCGCGCTCGCGGTGCGCGGCGCCGCGACGACCCTGCTGGAAAAAAGCCGCCTCGGCGCGGGCTCGAGCGGCAAGTCGGGCGCGATCCTGCGCTGCTTCTATCCTCACGCGACCCTCGTGCGCATGGCGCGGGACGGGCGCGACGCTTACGAGCGCCTCGACCGCGACGGGCGCCCGCCGATCGGTTTCCGAAGGCCGGGCATGCTCTTCCTCGCGCCGCGCCCGCGGCTCGACATGCTCCGCGGCGTCGTCGAACTGATGAACGCGAACGGCGTCCGCGCCGAAGTCCTCGAAGGCGCCGCGCTCCGCGCCGTCGAGCCGCGCCTCGCCGGCGTCGACGACGTCGTCGGGGCGTGGGAGCCCGACGCGGCGTTCGTCGATCCGCAGCGCACGGTGGTCGCGCTCGCCGACGCCGCCCGACGCGCCGGCGCGACGGTCGTCTGCGGCGAACGCGTGCTGCGCCTCGCGGTCGAGGGCGGGCGCGTGACGGGCGTCGTCACCGACGCCGGAGTCCGCCGCGCCGACGCCGTCGTCCTCGCCGCCAACGCCTGGACCGACGGCCTGCTGGCGCCGTCGGGCGTACGGGCGCCGATCGTGGCCGTGCGTCCCGAGCAGGCGTATCTCGAGCCGCCGCCGGATTTCGGCCCGCCGGCGCCGATCATCGCGGACTTCGATCTCGACGTGTACTTCAAGGACGAAGGCGGGCGCGGGGTGCGCATCGGCAAGCTCGGCTTCGAAGACGACGCGCGCATCGATCCCGACCGGTACGACGAAGGCGTCTCGGGCGCATTCGTCCGGTGGACGCGCCTGCAGGTGGCGCGACGCCTGCCGGCGTTCGCCGACGCGACGTCGTGGGGCGGGTGCGGCGCCGTCTACGCGGTGACGCCCGACGCGCAGGCGCTGATCGGCCCCGCGCCGGGCCTCCCCGGCGCATTCCTGTGCGCGGGCTTCAGCGGCCACGGGTTCAAGCTCGCGCCCGCCGTCGGCGAAGGCGTCGCGGAGATGGTGCTCGACGGCGCGGCGAAGGCCTTCGACGCGGAGTTCTTCGATCCGGGCCGTTTCGCGGCCGGCCGCGCCCACGTCGCCCTGACCGACCGCCCCATCCTCGGGTGACGCCGAACGCCCCGCGGCTATCCTTCGCCGCGGCGCCTTCGCGCCGGAGAAGCGCCTTCATGGACCCCGCGGAGATCGCTCGCGCCGTGGCGCGCGAGATGGAACGGCTCGTCGACTGGCAGCGGCGGCGCGTCGCGCGCAAGGCGCAGGAGCTCCTCCCCGGCTGCACGTGGGAGGACATGATGAACCCCGACGGCGTTCCGCAATTGCGCGGCGACCCTCTCTTTAACTACGAGGACGGCCAGCTCGCCGGGCTCCTCTCGGCGCAGACGGCCCTGCAGGCCTGCGTCGTCGGACCGGTGCTCCGCGGGGAGCCGCCGGGACGACCGAGCCTCGACCTCCGGGATCCCTGAACCATGCCGGGCACGACGTCGCGCACGCTCTACGTCATCCGACACGGCGAGGCCGCGCCTAGCCGGCCGCACGCCGACGACTTCGGCCGTCCTCTCACCGACAAGGGCGCCCGCGACGTCCTTCGCCTCGGCGCCCTCGTCCAGGACGCGCCGCCCGCCGTCGTCTGGGCGTCGCCCGCGGAGCGCGCGCGACGGACCGCCGAAGCGCTCGTCGCGTCGTCGACGAAGCCGCTGCCCGCGCCGACGTTCGAGCCGCGCATCTACGGCGCGACGCTGGACGCTCTCTACGACGTGTTGCGCGCCACGCCCGACGACGTCGCGAGCGCGGCTCTGGTCGGCCACAACCCCGGCCTCGACGAACTGGTGCGCAGCCTTTCGCCCGACGACGCCGCGTCCCTCGGCGAAATCCCTCCCGGTTCGCTGGTGCGGTTCGCCGTCGACGGCGCGTGGTCGAAGCTCCGGCCGCGGGGCGCCGCGCGCACGGGCTTCCAGCCCCCGTAGCCGTGGCCGACGTCGTCCTCGTCGCGCTGAACGCGCGCTGGTCGCACGCGTCCCTCGGCCTGCGCTATCTGCGCGCCAACCTCGGTCCGCTGTTCGAGCGCTCGGAGATCCTCGAGTTCGAAGCGTCGGCGCCGACCGCCGAAGCCGCCGCGGCGATCCTCCGCCGACGGCCGCGGCTGGTCGGGATCGGCG
>DASPNK010000546.1:0-9691 GCA_035626575.1 Planctomycetota bacterium
CGAGCCCGGCGTAGCGGGGCGAGGCGCGCACGGCCTGGATGCAGCGCCGCCAGGCTTCGGCGTGGTCGCCTTCGATCGAGCGCAGCGCAAGGCTTCGCGAGCGCTCGAGGCGCCCGGCCACGTCCGAACGCACGTCGTCCAGGCGACCGAGCCCGTCGAGAGCCTCGCGCAACACCTCCTCGAGCCAGGCGTCGACGCCGTCGGCGAAGGTCGGCGCCGACTCGGCCGAGGCCGGTTCGAGGGGCGGCGTCGCGGCGCCCCCGGCGATGGCTGAGACGGCGGCGGCTCGAGCGTCCACGTTTCCGGGGCGGCGCGCCCGAGCCCGCAGCCTCGCCGACGCCTCAAGGTGACCGCCCCGTCGTCGCAGGAGCGCGTCGGCCTCGAGGAGCCAGCTCTCCGCCGCGGGAATCAACGCCGGTCCGACGGGCCAAAGGGTCTCGGCCCGTGCGAGGAGGTCGCGCGCGGCTTTCACGTCGGCCAGCTGCTCGTACTCGACGTTGCGCGCCGCCAATTCGGTCGCGCGACGACGCTCCTCGCTCCATAGCCAGGTCGACGTCGCAAGTCCGCCCGCCAGCGACGCCGCAAGGGCGAAGCTCGCCGCCGCGAGCGCACGATTGCGTCCTATCCAGAACGAGAGCCGGCGCCACGGCCCCGCGGGCCTGGCGAGTATGGGTTCGCCGAGACGCACGCGACGGAGGTCGTCGGCGAGATCCGCCGCGGTGCGGTATCGCGAGGCGGGATCCGGCGCGCACGCGACCACGATGACGGTCGCGAGGTCGGCGTTCACCGCGCGATTGAGGGTCCGAGGGTCGGGGGGCGGCGTCCACGCCGCGGCGCGGATGGCTTCAAACGTCGGCTCGGCGCGCCGGGGACGTCCGGTCGCGGCCAGGTGCAGGAGACACCCCAGCGCGTAGACGTCGACCCGTCGATCCCCGCCGGGAGCGCCGACGAGCTGCTCCGGCGCCATGTACGCGGGCGTGCCGAATACGGCGCCGGGAGTGGTGAGCGTCGGATCGCCCGACGCGGTTTCACGCGCGAGGCCGAAATCGACGACGGTCGGCCGGCCCTTCGCGTCGACGAGGACGTTCCCCGGCTTCAGGTCGCGGTGCACGACACCGGATTCATGCGCCTCGTGGAGACCGCGTGCGACCTCTTCGAGAATCTCGAGGCGCCGCAGGATCTCGTAGGCGTCGGGAACGTCGCCGATCGGAAAGCGCCGCGCGAGGGTCTCGCCCTCGACGAACCGCATCGCCATCCAATCCCGTCCGCGGTCGCAGCCGACTTCGTACACGGTGCACAGCGCGGGGTGCGTGAAGCGCGACGCGACGTCCGCTTCGCGGCGGAAGCGTAGCGCCGCTTCGTCGCCTCCGACGCCTCCCCGGTGCATCACCTTCAGCGCGACGCGCCGACGCAGGCGATCGTCGACGGCGAGCCACACTTCGCCCTGGCCCCCGGCGCCGAGAGCGCGGATCAGGCGGTAGTGCGCGATGCGCGGGCCGTCGTCGATTCCGCCCGCGGCTTGCGCGTCGAGGCCGCCGAGGACTTCCCGCACGCGCTCGGCGACGGCGGCGTCCTCGCCGCCCCGCGCCGCAAGAGCGTCGAGGTCGGACGCGGCGCCGTCCGCCCGCGCCAGAAGGAAGCGCTCCAGGGCGTCGACGTCCCGGCGTTGTTCCGCGTCGTCCTGCATCACCGTTTCATCCGTCGCACGCCGAGCGCTACGCTGTCGACATGTCTTCCGCCGCGCCCTCGGACGCCCGCGATTCCGGCTCGTTCGGCGCACTGTACGCGGAGGTCGCCCCGACGCTCGCCGCGTGGGCGGATCTCCGCACGCGGGGCGCGCTCCGCGCCTACCTCGAGCCCGCCGACCTCGTCCAGGAAGTCGTGTGCCGCGCCTTCCAGAAGTTCCCCACGTTCGACCCGGCGCGAGGCGCGTTCCGCCGCTGGATCTTCGGGGTCGCGAACAACATCCTCCGCGAGACCCTCGCGGCCGCCGCGCGCCCCGGCGCCGCCGCGGTGAGGCTCGAGGTCTCCAGCGGCGACCTCCTCGACCAGCTTCCCGACGACGTCACCAGCGTGAGCCGCCGCGTGGCGCGCGACGAGGGGTTCCGCGCCTTCGTGGCGAAGCTGAAGGATCTGGACGACGACGAGCGCAGGCTGCTCATCCATCGCGGACTCGAAGGCATGGACCATGCGGAGGTCTCCGCGGTGCTCGGCATCTCGCGCGACGCGGCGGAGAAGCGCTGGCAGCGCCTGCTCCGCCGCCTCGAGGAGATGCGCCCGCCCGCGGACCTGTTCGTCCGCTGAGGGCGGGCGCGGAAGTCCTCAGAAGCCAAGCGCTCCGACGACGCCGTCGGTGTGCCAGTAATCGCCGGTGACGTTGCCGGGGTCGTAGATCAGCGCCTGAGTCGTGAACTGGAAACCGATGAGCGCCGGGCTCGGCGTCGGATCGGCGGTTCCGGACGTGAAGGAGAACGCGCCCGCGGCGTCGGTCACGCCCGACGCGACGAGGGTCGCGATCGGAGTGACCACCCACAGCGTGCAGGGGCTGGTCGACCACGGCGCCGTCGAACCGCCCGACGAGAGCAGCAGGTACCAGAACTTCGAGCCGAGCGCCGCGCCGGACGTGAAGTTCCACGTCACGAAGAAGCTGCCGGGTACGACCACGCTCCCGCTGAACTGCGGAGGCGTCATCGTCAACGTTCCGACCTGGCACGCGGTCGACGTCAGGGTCGCGCTCCACGCGGCGAACGGCGTGAGGTTCGCGTAGACGGCGGCGAGGTCGCGCGTGGAATCGACCACCACGACGTCCGCCGCGCCGTCCCCGTCGAAATCGGCCGCCGCGGTCGAGACCGAGCCGGTCGCGCCGGTGGCGTTGAACGGCCCGTCGACCGCCGCAAGGAGCGACTGGTCGCTGCGGAGAACGACGAACAGACCCGAGTCGTCGCCCAACAGGAAGTCGACCGCGCCGTCGCCGTCCCAGAAGATCGGACGGATGCAGCGCGGGCCTCCGCCGGCGACCATCGCGGGCACCGCGGGCGTCGGAACGGCCGCGATCGGACCTCCGCCCGAGGTCAGGAACTGCTCGGCGCTCGCCGCGCCCGCGACGGCGGCGTCGCTCAGGCCGTCCAGGTTCACGTCGCCCGCGGCGATGGTGAGAATCTGCGGAGTCGCCGGCGTGATCACCGTGGCGGAGAAGGTCGGCGCGGCGGGCGGGACGGTGGTATTGACGGCCGCCGTCACCAGCGCCGCGTTCAGCGCCCCGTTGTTGTGTGCGATCCACAGATCCGCGAAACCGTCGCCGTTCACGTCGCCGACGGCGACCGAGACGCTGGTGAATCCCGCGGGCGCCGCCAACGTCGCGACCGGAGCGGCCGCGATCGCGCCCGCCGCGTTCGCGTGAATCTGCGCGCCCGCGAGCGTCGTGAGCGCGACGTCGAGATCGCCGTCGCGGTCGAAGTCTCCGAGCGCGACGATGTTCGGTCCGAAGTTCGTGGGTGCGACCGTCGGGATCAGCGGTCCGCCGGCCAGCGTGCCGCCCGTGTTGCGGAAGACGAAGAGGCCGGCGCCGACGGCGCCGTTCGACGAGCCCGGATAGGCGACGACGACGTCGGGCAGACCGCTGGCGTCAAGATCGCCCACGGCCATGCCGAGCGGTCCCGTCGCGAGAAACACGCCGGCGATCGGAAGCCGGATCGCCGCCGCGAACGTACCCACGGTCGTCTGCAGCACGAGACTCAGGGAGCCGTCGCCCGAGTTGGCGGTGACGAAGTCCGCGAGGCCGTTGCCGTCGAAGTCGGCCGCGGCGACGTCGGTGCCGACGAGCGGCGGCGACCCGGCGGACGTGAACGACGGCGTCGCGCTCAACGAGAGCGTCGGCGGCTGAGCGAGCGGCGGCACGGGTACCTGGGCGGCGCAGATGCCTGCGACGTGGAGCAGGCCTGCGGCGACGACGACGCCGCGGGAACGACGAAGAGGACTCATGATGGAGACTCCACGGCCGCGCGCGCGGAATTGCTGGGCGGGGCCATGGGGGCGCACTTGCGCCGCGGGCGCGTCGTCGGACGCGGTTCGCCGACTTTTTCGTCGACGGCGCGCGGCTTCGTCCGATCGCGACGGCGCCGTGCAGGACGTTGACGCCGCACCGCCGGCCCGCTGAGATGGCGCCATGTCTCCCCGTCGACGGCCCGTCCCGATCGCCCTGCTCCTGTTCGCCGTCGTCGTCGTCGCCCAGCCGCCGCCACCCGTCGACCGCGTGGAGAAGGACGCGTACGACCGCATGGCCCGCGCGTGGGCCGAGCTCGCGGGATTCGCCGCGGAGAAGGGAGCGAAGGCGCTGGCGGCCGAAGCCCTGTCGGAAGCGGGCGGCTGCGGGCTTCCACCGGGGGAGTACGAGCGGCTCTCCGCGCGCGTCGCCGCCGCCGCCGAGGCGGCGGCGAGTCCGGAGGTCGTGAACAAGGAGCGCAGCGTGCGCCATCGCGTCGGCATGCTCTTCGACGATCTGACGAAGCGCGCGAACGACGGCCCGCGGGCGGAGGTGTTCCTCTTCGAGGCGTTGCGCGTCCATCCGGGCGATCGCAAGCGGTGCGCCGCGCTGCAGGCGCGCGCGGCGTCGGCCGCGGCCGCGAAAGACTGGAAGACCGCGTCGCGGATCCTCCGTCGCGCCGCCGAGGCGGACGCCGAAGGCTGGAAGGCGGGCAAATACGTCGCGGTCGAAGCGACGGTCGGCAAAGAGGACCTGCTGCTCGTGAAGGCGCCGTCGCACCCGATGGAGGCGTACGTCTCCTTACCGAAGGACTGGTCCGCGACGGCGAAGACGCCGTGGCCGGTCGTCGTCGCCTTCGACGGCGCCGGCAGCGTGTTCCAGAACCGCGCGCTCGAGATGAAACGTGCGGCGAGCCGCCGTCCCTACGTGGTCGTCGTGCCGTTCACGTTCTCCAACGCGAACGAGCTCGAAGAGCACAAGTATCCCTCGTACCCGGCCGACGTGGTCAAAGGCCTCAAAGGCGCGGAAACGCGCCTCGCACGCATCGCGTGGGACTTCGCCGGGCTGGACGCGCTGATGCCGGAGCTGCGTCGCCGCTTCAAACTCGAGGAGCGCGTCTACGTCACCGGCTATTCCGGCGGGGGCATGGCGACGTACGCCTGGCTCGTCCGTCGTCCGGCCGAGGTGGCCGCCGCGTGCCCGGTCTCGGCGAATTTCGGGGAGGCGTTCGTCGGCGACGGACCGGCGCCGGAGAACGGCGGCCCGCCGGTGCGCCTCATCACCGGCGAGAACGACTCGGCGAAGGAGCGCATCTTTCCGCAGTCGGACGCCGCGACGGCCTTCCTGAAGAACAGAGGCTTCGCCGCCGTCGAACGCACGCATCTGCCCGGGCGCGGCCACGAGACGTTCCCCGACCTGTGTCTCGACTTCTTCGACGCCGTTCGATCGAGGAAACCCGCCGTGAAGTGATCCTCGCCGGGTCCGCGGCCTCGTTCGCCGCGGAGCGGCGCGGCGATTCGGTCGCGGCGCGCAGAACCGGCGTCGCGCGCCGTTCCGAACCGCCGTTTTCGACGTAGAATCCGCCCTCGTTTCACGGGGGTCCGGGGGGCCTTCGGGAGCGGGAGAACGCCGGGCGCCGCATGGGCGTGCGGCGGCCGCGGATCGGCGGCGCGGAGCGGCGGGGAGCCGGGCGTCGACGATCGGGGACCGGGGCGTCGGGGGCGGGCCTTCAGGGCTCCGTCGCCGCGTCCCGCTGACGAACGCGAACAGCTCATGAGCGACCAGCGCGAGCCATTCGGCAACGACCGCCCCGAGGGGATCCGGGACCAGATCCTCGACGAGGAGCTGAAGTCCTCCTACCTCACCTACGCCATGAGCGTGATCGTCCAGCGCGCACTGCCGGACGCGCGCGACGGCCTGAAACCCAGTCAGCGCCGCGTGCTGGTGGCGATGAACGACCTGAACCTCGGGCCGCGCGCGAAGTTCAGGAAGTGCGCGAAGATCACGGGCGACACGACCGCCAACTACCACCCGCACGGCGACCAGGTGGTCTACCCGACGCTGGTGCGGATGGCGCAGGACTTCAACATCCGCTACCCGCTGGTAGACAAGCAGGGGAACTTCGGCGCGATCGACGGCTCCGCCCCCGCGGCCCAGCGGTACACCGAAGCGCGGATGAGCTACGCCGCGGTCGATCTTCTCGACGACCTCGAGAAGGAGACGGTCGAGCTCGCGCGTAACTACGACGACACGCGCGACGAGCCCACGGTCCTTCCGGGCCGCTTTCCCAACCTGCTGTGCAACGGCTCCCAGGGCATCGCGGTCGGCATGGCGACCTCGATTCCTCCGCACAACCTCGTCGAAGTCGCCGACGCCGTCATCGCGCTGCTCAGGAACCCCGAGGTCGAGATCAGCGAGCTGTGCCGTCACATCAAGGGCCCGGACTTCCCGACGGGCGGCATCATCATGGGCCGCTCCGGCATCGGACGCGCCTACGCGACCGGCCGCGGCCAGGTCGTCGTCCGGGCGCGCGCCGAGATCGAGCAGTACGGCAAGGACCGCGAGCAGATCGTCGTCACCGAGCTGCCCTACCAGGTCAGCCCCATCGCCGTCTTCGAGAAGGTGAAGGACCTGATCGCCGAGAAGACGATCGACGGCATCACCGACATCAACGACGAGACGGACCGCACCGAAGGCCTGCGCCTCGTCTTCCAGGTGCGCCGCGGCGTGCAGGCCGACCTCGTCCTCAACCAGCTCTTCCGTCACACGCCGTTGCAGTCGTCGTTCTCGATCATCCTCCTCGCGTTGTCGAAGGGGCGGCCGAAGACCTTCACGATCAAGGAGATGCTGGAGGAGTTCCGCGACCACCGGGTCGACGTCATCCAGCGGCGCACGCGGTTCCTGAAGCGGAAGGCTGAAGAGCGGCTGCACATCGTGCTCGGCCTGCTGGTCGCCATCCGCAACATCGACGAGGTCATCCGCATCATCCGCGAGTCGGCCGACACGCCGACGGCGCGGGAGGCCCTCATGCGGGCGTTCGACCTGTCCGAGCGGCAGGCGACGGCCATCCTCGAAATGCGCCTCGCGCGTCTCACCGCCCTCGAGCACGGCAAGCTCGAGGAGGAGCAGGCCGAGCTGGAATCGCAGATCCGCCGCTTCGAGCAGATCCTCGGCGACGTCCAGGAGGTCTACCGCCTGATCGTCGGCGAGATGGAGGATCTGAAGCAGCGCTACCCCGGCGGGCGGCGCACGGTCATCGTCGAGCAGGAAGGCGAGATCGAAGACGAGTCGCTCATCCCCAACTCGCGGATGCTCGTGGTTCTCTCGCACCAGGGCTACATCAAGCGCATGTCGCCCGACCTCTACCGGGCGCAGGGCCGCGGCGGCAAAGGCGTCAGCGGCGCCGACACGAAGGAAGGCGACTTCATCGAGCGCCTCATCGTCGCCGACAACCACGACACGTTCCTCTTCTTCACCACGCGCGGCATCGTGCACTGGCTCAAGGTCTATGCGATCCCGGAGCTCGGGCGCAGCAGCCAGGGCCGCTTCATCGAAAACCTCCTCGAGCTCCGCACGAGCGAAGGCGCCGACGGCGCGGAGAAGGAGAAGATCGCGTCGATCCTTCCCGTCAGGAACTTCGACGACCGCTATCTCCTCACGGTGTCGCGACAGGGGTTCGTCAAGAAGACGCCGCTGTCCGAGTACGGCCGCCCCAAGAAGGGCGGGATCATCGGCGCGGGCCTGAAGGACGACGACCGCCTCGTGCGCGCGCTCATCACGCGCGGCAACGACGAGATCCTCGTTTCGACCGCGATGGGGCAGACCATCCGCTTCCACGAAGAAGAGGTGCGCCCGATGGGCCGCCCCGCGGCGGGCGTCACCGGCGTCCGCTTCAAGCGCGAGAACGACTACGTCGTCGACGCCGACGTCGCGGACGACGCGGCGACCCTGCTCACCATCTGCGCGAAGGGCTACGGCAAGCGCAGCCGGTGCGCCGATTATCCGGTCAAGGGCCGCGGGACGCAGGGCGTCCAGAACATCACCGGCCTCGAGCGCAACGGCCTCGCGGTCGCCGCGCGCGTCGTCCGCCCCGGCGACGACGTCATGGTGATCACCAAGGCGGGCGTCGTCCTGCGCACGCCCGCCGACACGGTGCGCGAGACGGGCCGCGGCGCGATGGGCGTCACCGTCATGAACCTCGAGGAGGGCGACGAGATCGTCGCCGCGGTCCTCGTCGCGCAGGCCGAAGAGTCCACCGATCGCGAAGGGCCGCCCGTCGCGCCCGACGAGAACCGCCCGCGACCCGCGCCCGACGACGAGTCGGCGCCCGAAGGCGGATCGTCCGACGCCGACGCCGTTCCGCAGGACCGCGAGGAGAGTTGAGATGCCTACGCTGCGCGAACAGATCGACGCCGCCTACAAGACGGCGATGAAGGCCCGCGACGAGATCGGCGTCCGCACGCTGCGTCTCCTGAACTCGGACCTGCGCAAGCTGGAGGTCGACGAGCGGAAGACCGCGTCGGAGGACGAAGTGCTGCAGATCCTCCTCCGCAGCATCAAGAAGCGGAAGGAGGCGGTGGCCGAGGCCGAGAAGCTCCAGCGCGCCGACGTCGCCGCGTCGGAGACCGCCGAGCTGAAGGTGCTGGAGCAGTTCCTGCCGAAGCAGATGACCGAGCCCGAACTGGTCGCCGTCGTCGAGGACACGATCCGCGAGGTCGGCGCTTCGACGAAGAAGGACCAGGGCAAGGTGATGGGCGCCCTGATGCCGAAGATCCAGGGCAAGGCCGACGGCCGCCTCGCGTCGAAACTGGTCGGCGAACGGCTGACCTGAGGGATCGCGGCGGAGGGCGCCGCCCGTGCGCAGGCTGATCCACGGAGGCGACGCGGCGCGCCTCCTCGGCGCGCCCGACCTCTCGGCGGCGGCCGACGTCGACGCGCTGGTCGGTGCGGTCCGCGCCGAGGCCGGCGCGGGCGACGCCGGTCGCTGGGTGGTCCTCTCCGGCGCGTCGACCGCTCGATTCTCTCCCCACGCGCTTTCCGCGGCGGTCCTCGACGCCGCCGCGCCGCGCCGTCCGACCTGCGTCTGGTCCGCCGACCACGAAGCGGCGTGGCTCAACACGCTCGCCTGCGAGGCCGCGCGATCGGCGCCCTTCGTCGAAGGCCTCGCCGTCGAGGCGGTGCGACGGGTCCTCCCGCGGTGGACGCTGGAGACGTGGAAGGAGCGGCTGCTCGCGCTCCAGGACGCCCTCGTCGCGGGCGGCGTGCGCGAGATCCGCGACGTCGACCCCGACGCCGCCGAAGGATGGCGCGCCCTCGACGACGACGGCGCGCTTCGCCTCGACGTCGAGACGCTGCTGGCGCCGAAGGGTCTGCGCCCGGCGCTCCTGCGCGGCGCCCGGCCCGGCGAAGGGACGCCGCGCGCGCGGCTGATCGGGGTCGCCTGGCGCGAGGACGGCGGCGGATGGTCCGCGGCGCGGATCGCCGAGGAAACCGCGCTCGCGGAGGCGCGCGGCTTCGCCGTCGTGCGTTACGCGCCGTCGGACGTGCTGCGGCGCGTCGCGGGCGCCGCGCCGCCGGCCGCGTCGTCGTAGGCTGGGCGTCGTGAAGGTCGCGGTCGTCGTCCTCTTCCTCGGCGCGCTCGCCCTCGCCCTCTTCCTGCTCGGCCTCTGCGGATTCCACGACGTTGATGCCCATTTCGTTGAGCATCGC
>DASPNK010000547.1:0-3927 GCA_035626575.1 Planctomycetota bacterium
GTCCGCCCGACGTCGTCTCGGGGCTGCCGAACATGACGCCGATCTTCTCGCGCAGCTGATTGATGAAGATGAGAACCGCCGGCGATTTGTGCACCGCGCCGGTGAGCTTGCGCAGCGCCTGGGACATGAGGCGCGCCTGCACGCCGACGAAACTGTCGCCCATCTCGCCTTCGAGCTCCGCCTTCGGGACGAGCGCCGCGACCGAGTCGACGACGATGACGTCGACCGCGTTGGAGCGCACCAGGGTCTCGGTGATCTCCAGCGCCTGCTCGCCGTAGTCGGGCTGGCTCATCAACAACTCGTCGGTGTTGACGCCGATTTTTCGCGCGTAGGACGGGTCGAGCGCGTGCTCGGCGTCGATGTAGGCGCAGACGCCGCCTTCCTTCTGAGCGGACGCGATGACGTGCAGCGCCAGCGTGGTCTTGCCGGACGACTCCGGTCCGAACACCTCGACGATGCGGCCGCGGGGCACGCCGACGCCGCCCAGCGCCAGGTCGAGCGAGAGGGCGCCGCTGGAGATGCCTTTGATCTCCACGTCCTGCACCTCGCCGAGCTTCATCACCGTGCCTTTGCCGTACTGCTTCTCGATCTGACCGACGGCGGCCTCGAGCGCCTGCCGACGCTTCTGCGCCTCCGGATCGAGGGCGGCTTTGGGCTTGGGCGGCGTGGGGCGGGCTTTGGGGTCGGCGGTGGTCATCTGCGGGCTCCCGGGTGCTCGGAGCAAGACGCGCGGCGACGGCGAACGTCCTGCTTCGCGAAGAACGCCGGCACTATAGGCGCCCCCGGGGACGCCCGAAAGAAATCGCCCGCCCCCGCCGCGCGCGCCTTGGGAGCCCGAGCCGTCGCGCGGCTCTCGCCCTTTTTCTGAGCGCGCGCCTCGAGCCGGCCCCGCGACTCAGCCGCGGGCGCCGAGGCGCGCCGTCGCGAGCGGCACGTAGGTCTTCTCGCCGTAGATCTCGCTCGACTCGAAGAGCGCCGCCTCATCCACTCGGAAGTGGGCGAACTCGCGGCGGACGCCGGGGCCCAGCTTCTTCCTCAGGAGGCCGCCCGCGTCTTCGTCCGCCCGGGCGCGCCCGAGGGTGACGTGGGGCGTGAAGCCGCCCTTCTCCGGCCGGAAGCCCTCGCGGCGTGCGGCTTCGTCGAGCCGGTCGCGGAGCGCGTGCAGCGCGGCTTCGGACGCGGCGTCCTCCCCCGCCACGCCGACCCACACCACGCGGGGCGGCCCCTCCTCGGGAAAGGCGCCGAGGCCCCGCGCGATCAGCCGCAGCGCCGAGACGCCGCGGCAGGCGGGCGCGAGAAGCCGGGCCGCCGCGGCCGCGCCGAGGTCGTCGGTCTCGCCGAGGAACCTCAGGGTGACGTGCATCCGCTCGGGCGGCGTCCACCGCACTTTCGCTCCCGCGCCCTCGAGCTTTTCCGTCTCCTCGGCGAGGCGTCGCCCCACCTTCTCCGGCAGGCCGAAGCCGAAGAAAAGTCTTCGCATCTCAGGCGTCCTGGAGGAGGACGGCGGCCGACTCCGGCGAGAACTCGCCCTGCGGGGCGACGATCGTCCAGTCGGTGAGCCGGTCGAGGTCGAACCAGCCCTCTTCGCCCTCGCGCACCTCGGCGACGTCGACCGGCGCGTTGAGGCAGGCGCCGCGGAGCCGGCCGGGCTTCAGCTCGAAGACCTCGAACCAGAGGTGCTCGCGCGACTCGGAGTCCTGCGCCTTGGGGAACGCGAGCTTGGCGTGAAACCGCCAGCCTTCGCGGCGGCGGAGCGCGAAGAGCTCGCCGAACGTGCCGAAACGGCCGACGGCGAGCTGCCGCTGTCGCTCCGACTCCTGCCGCGACTTGAAGACGGCGACGTCCTCCGCGAGGCGGTCGAGCGTCTCGTGGGGCGTTTCGTTGCGGTCCTTCGCCAGCAGGCAGAGTCGCGGGCCGCGATGGTCGTCGCCGTCGTCGTCTTCGTGGGCGCGGCGCGATTCCGCCGTCTCGACGGGGATCATCTTCATCGCCTCCGAGACCGGCGCCAGGCGCACCTCCAAGCCGTCGCCGACGGCGAGCACGCGATCTTCGTCCGGCTCGGCGCCGCCGAGGATGGCGTCGACGGCGGCGTGCAGAAGGTCGGCGCCCGGCGCTCGCTCGGAGTCGCTCACGCCGAGCAGCTCGAGTTCCGGCAGGCCGAAGCGCATCAGCCCGTGGGTGTGCACCCACAGCCCGCGCGGGCCGCCCAGCTCATGGACCTCGAACAGCGCCGACGGCCGCGGCGCCGCCGCCGCGCCGGCCAACGCGCGCATCGCGCGGCCCGACCGCACGACGACCGCGTTGTCGTCATACACGGCGATCAGGCCGGGCACGCACGCGGCTTCGAGCACCCGCACCTGCGTCTGGAACGCGTCGAGGGGCATGCGCACGTCGGGCGGCGTCTCGACCCCGAGGAAGAAGCGCGAGCGCCGCGCCGCCTCCAGCTCGTCGGCGTCGAGGCGGCCGCTCTCCAGCAACTCCTCGTTGAAGTCGCCGCGCTCTTCGACCCACACGACGGTTTCGAGGAGCCCGGGGATCTTCCACACCTGGCCCCAGACGAGGTCGTCCTGAGGATCGAGCTCGTCCGTCAACGTCGCTTCGGGGAAAGCCGCGAGGAGGGCGAGACGAACCTCCTCCTCCAGCGGCGCGTCGCCTTCCGGCCAGAAGGCGTAGAGGGCGGAGAGGTCGTCGCCCTCGTCCTGCCGATCGGCGTCGTCGCTCATGCGCGCTTCGAACTAGGGCGCGTAGGCGCCCGGCTTGGCGAACAGATAGAAAAGCCTGCCCTCGTTCTTGACGTGGCCGGCGATACGCTCGGCGTCGGGACCGACGCCGATGTACAGGTCGGCGCGGCCGGCCGAACGGATGGCGCCGCCGGTGTCTTGGTCGAGGTAGAGGCCGGTGTGGTCCACGTAGGCGAAGTCGGCGCCGAGGCCGGGCTTCGGCAGTTGCGTGACGGCGACCGTGGGCCCGCCGCGCGGGAAGACCGACTTGTCCGTCGCGATCGTGTGGAAGGGCGTGACCTTCGCGCCGATGCTTCCGAACGGACCGGGCGGGCCTTCCTGAAAGAAGACGTACGACTCGTTCACATTGAGGACCGCGAGCTCCGAAGGGTGGTCTCGGAAGTACTGGCGGAGGCGCGCCAGCGACAGCTCCGACTTCTTGAGCTTGCCTTCTTCGATGAGCGCGCCTCCCACGCTCTTGTACGCGCGGTCGGTCTTGCCGTGATAGCCGAGGTGCAACTCGCGGCCGTCGGGCAGGCGGACGCGCGCCGAGCCCTGCACGTGGACGATGTACACCTCGAAGGGGTCGGCGAGGTAGAGAAGTTCCAGGCCCTTGAGCAGCCCCTGGCTCTCGATTTCGGCGCGCGTCGGATAAGGCTCGACGCCGTTCGCGGTGCGGCGGCCCTTCGGTTCGCCGGTGATCGGGTCGGTCACCAGATCGTCCGGCCGCTTGTACAGCGGGTACTTGAAGCGCTCGGTCGGCGTGAGGCTGCCGTCGAAGATCGGCGTGTAGTAGCCGGTGAAGAGCACCTCGCCGCTCTTCGAGTCGTATCCCACCGACTTGTAGACGTCGAAGTCGCGCCGGATCCACGCGTCGAACTCCGCGGCGTCCTTCGCGTTCACGTACACCGATCGCAACGTGTGCAGCGTGCGCACCTGTGCGTCGTGCGAGACCTCGCCGTCGGCCGTGCGGTACGGCGGATCGAACCAGCGCTTCGACGACGGCTTGTTGAAGTAGGCGATGCTCTCGTCGATCGCGGCGAGGACGGCCGGGTCCTTCGACCAGACCAGACGGAAGTCCGGATACTCGTGCGGCAGGGCGCGCACGAGCGCCGGACCCTGCACCGGTTGTCCGTAGTCCTTCTCCGCCTTGGCGACCGGCTCGTCGCTCGCGCAACCGGACAACAGGACGGTCGACGTGACGCAC
>DASPNK010000548.1:0-4985 GCA_035626575.1 Planctomycetota bacterium
GTTGGTGCCGTAGGTGATGTCGGCGGCGTAGGCGACCCGCCGCTCGGCGTTCGACATGTCCGCCTTGATCACGCCGACGCTCAGCCCGAGCATTTCGTGGATCGGACCCATCCACTCGCGGTCGCGCTCGGCGAGGTAGTCGTTGACCGTCACCACGTGCACGCCGCGGCCGGAGAGCGCGTTGAGGAACGACGGCGACGTGGCCACCAGCGTCTTGCCTTCGCCGGTGCCCATCTCCGAGATCTTCCCCTGGTGCAGCGCGATGCCGCCGAGCACCTGCACCGGGAAGTGTTTCATGTTGCGCGCGCGGAACGCCGCCTCGCGGACGAGCGCGTACGCGTCGGGGAGGACCTCGTCGAGCTTCTTCCGCAGCTTCGCCCTGGCCGCGGCGTTCTCCGGCCCGCGGATCGGCTCTTCCGGCGGGACCGTCGCCTGGACGTCCTTCCGGAGCCGGATCCCCCGCTCCTTGAGCTCGGCGTCGGTCAGCTTCGAGAGCGCCGCCTCTCGCGCCTTCACCGCCTCCACCACGGGCCACAACCGCTTCACTTCGCGGTCGTTCCTGGATCCGAAGACGCGCGTCAGCCGCTTGAAGAATTCCTGCATGTCCGGTTCCTGCGACGGTCGACGGTCGCCTCAGCGCGCCCGGCGCTTGGCGATCGCCTCCCCCGCGAACTTGAGCAACACCGACGTCTCGAACGGCTTGACGAGCCACGCGTCCACCACGGTGAACTGCGCGGCGTCGATGCCTGCGCCCGTCGCGAGGATGAACGGCACGTCTTTCAGCCTCGCGTCGGCCCGCACCGCCTTGCCGAGCTCGATGCCGCTCATGCCGGGCATCTCGAGGTCGGACAGGATCAGGTCGGGGACGGCGCCTTTTAACGCGTCGACGGCCTCTTCCGCCGAGCCGAACCGGGACACCCGGTAACCCTGCCGGGTCATCACCGCGGAAACCGCCGTGACGAGGTCGGCGTCGTCGTCGACCACGAACACCGCGCGGCCCTCCCCATGCGGGAGATCGGCGTGCACGCGGGTTTCGGCCTCGACGTCGGCGACGAGGCCCGCGAACGTCGGGATGCGCGCCTCGCGCCAGGCGTTCTCGACCTCCTCCTTCAGTTCGGCGTTGAAGCGTTTCAACTCGACGAAGCGCTCGAAGTCGTCGCACCCGGCGCCGAGATCGAGGTCGTCGTGCGTGTCGACCGAGAAGAAGAAGCGATCCCGCGTGAGCAGCTCCTGCAGCACCAGCTTCATGAACGGATACCGCCGGTTGCCGAGGCGCAACGTCCACTTGCGCATGCGGCCGAACTTCTTCTCGTCCTGAAACAGCTCGAGCGCGTCCCCGATGTGCCGCGCCTGCGAGAAGTCGGGCGCGACCTTGGCCTTCCCTCCCGCCCACGCGCGGTCGAGGTAGATGGCCACCGCCTTCTCGATGAGCGGGACCTCGATCTCCTCGAGCCTCATGACGGACGGGCGCCGCGCGGCGTGCGCAGGGCGCCGCGCAGCGCGTCGAAGGGCGGAAGCGCGCCCGTGCGGGCCCAGGCCTCGAGCGTCTCGACGATGCGGACGCCCGCGGCGGGATCGACGAAGTTCTGCGTGCCGACCTGCACCGCCGTCGCGCCCGTCGCGATGAAGTCGCAGACGTCGTCGGCGTCCTGCACGCCGCCGATGGCGAGGATCGGAAGCCGCACGGCCTTCGCGATGCGATGCACCGCGAAGAGCGCGAGCGGCTTCACCGCGGGCCCGGAGAGGCCGCCCGCGCCGGTCGCCGAACCGAGACGCGGCTCGCGGCGCCGCCAGTCGACCGCCATGCCGACGAAGGTGTTGACCGCGGAAACGGCGTCCGCCCCGCCGCGCTCGGCGGCCAGCGCCTGCCGCGTCACGTCGGCCACGTTCGGCGTGACCTTGACGAACAGCGGCTTCGCGGTCGCCTTCCGGCACCGCGCGACGAGCGCCTCCAGCAGGTCGTCGCGGACTCCGTAATCGAGGCCGTGGGCGACGTTCGGGCACGACACGTTGAGCTCGATCGCGTCGACCGCCGGATGGTCGCCGAAGGCGCGCGTGAGCGCCTCGAAGTCGTCCTCGTTCTCCCCCGCGACGTTGACGACGCGCGCGCACGGCAGTTCGGCGAGGCGCGGCAGCACGTCGCGCCGGAACGCGTCGAGGCCTGGGTTCATCAACCCGATGGAGTTGAGCATCCCCGACGACGTCTCCCAGATGCGCGGCGGAGGATTGCCGGGGCGGGGCTTCGTGGTGACGCTCTTGGTGACGACGCCTCCGATCCGCGAGAGGTCGACCGACGCCGCCGCTTCGACGCCGCTGCCGTAGGTGCCGGATGCGGCGAGGATCGGATTGCGCAGCGCGAGGCGCCCCACGACGACCGACAGGTCGACGGCCGCGCTCACGCCGCGCCTCCTTCGCCCGGCCGGCGGTTCGCCTCGACCGGGCGCGCGCCGCCGTCGGCGGCCTCGCGCCCCTCCGCGGCCGCGGCGGCCTTCGCCTTCCGCTCCGCCCACGAGTAGTAGAGGAACAGGAGCGGCGCGCCGACGGTGATCATCGCGTCGGCGACGTTGAAGACCGGGAAGCTCCACCCGCCGAACACGAACCGCAGGAAGTCGCGGACGCGGCCCTCCTGGGCGAAGGCGTTGTCGTAGAGGTTGCCCAATGCGCCGGCGAGGAGGAACGCGAACGCGACATGTCCCCACCATGGAACCGGCCCGCGTCGCGCGACCACGTACATGCGTACGAGGATCAGCGAGAGGGTCCCGCGGATGAGGATCCACGCCCAGCTCTCGACCCCCTGCAGGAGGCTCCACGCCATGCCCGGATTGCGGACCTGCGTGATGTAGAAGAAGCCCTCGATCACCTCGATGTCGGGGCGGCCGGGCGGCGGGACCGCGCGGAACGCGACTTCCTTCGACCAGAGATCGAGCGCGAGGCCGACGACGAACACGGCCGCGAACAGCCGGGCGCCCCGGGTCACCGGCCGGCGGCCTCCGCCCGGCGCGCGGCCTCGCCGAGGCGGACCAGGCGATCCCGACACGCCGCGAGCAGGTCCCGCGGCGCCGCGAGGGCGGCGGCCTCGGCGTCGAGGTCGAGCGGGTCGAAGAGGCGGCGGACCGCGGCGGCGACGGCGTCGGCCAACGCGGTCGGCGACGCCGGGTCGCGTGGAACGGCGTTCTCGGAGGGCGTCATCGGAGGTGCGCGAGGGCGCGCGGACGACGGACCGCCCGGGCCGGCGCGCATGGTAGGTTTGGCCGCACCGCGGGTCAACGCAACCCATGCCGGCTCCCGTCGAAACGCCGTCCGTCGTGCGCATGTTCCTCGACGACCTGCGCGTGGAACGCGCGGCGTCGCCGCACACGCTCGAGGCCTACGCCCGCGACCTGTCGCTGCTTTTCGAGTTCCTCGCGCGACGCGGCGTCCGCGAGCCGGAAGCGGCGCGGCCGAAAGATCTGGAGGCGTTCCAGGCGGAGCTCCGCCTCCGCGGCGAAGCCCCCCGGACCGTCGCGCGCCGCACCGGCGCCGTCCGTTCGTTCTTCAAATACCTCGTCCGGGAGGGCTTCCTCCGCGGCGACCCGGCGACGCTCATGTCCGCGCCTGCGCGCGCCCGTCTCCTTCCGCGCGCTCTGGGGACGGACGAGGCCCGTTCGCTGATGGAGACGCCGCGGGGCGACGCGCCGTCGGACCTCCGGGATCGGGCCGCCTTGGAGCTGCTTTACGGCGCCGGCCTCCGCGCGTCGGAGCTGTGCGGCCTCCGGCTTCGCGACGTGTCGCTGTCGACCGGCGTCGTCCGCGTCCTCGGGAAAGGCGCGAAGGAGCGCGCGGCGCGCCTCGGGGCGCCGGGAGTCGCAGCGCTCCGGGAATGGCTCGACCGCGGGAGGCCGAAGCTGCGCAAGCCCGCGTCGCCCGACTACGTCTTCCTCGGCGACCGCGGCGCGCGTTGGTCGCGGTTCCGCCTCCATGCCCGCGTGAAGCGGCGGGCGCGCGAGGCGGGCGTCGATCCCTCCACGTCCGCGCACACGCTGCGACACACGTTCGCGACCCACCTGGTGCGCGGCGGCGCCGACCTGCGCGCCGTGCAGGAGCTGCTCGGCCACGCGTCGGTCGACACCACGCAGATCTACACCGGGCTCGGCGTCGAGCACCTGCGCCGAGCCCATGCGCGGGCGCATCCGCGCGCATGAGCGCGGCGCGTCGCGAGCTCGCGCGCGTCGCCGGAAACGTCGCCGCGTGCGTCGCGTGCCCGCGGCTGGCGGCCTACGTCGCGGGCTTCCGGACGGACCCGGCGTATTGGGCGCGCCCCGTGCCCGGCTTCGGCGACCCCGAAGCGCGGCTCCTCGTCTTCGGCCTCGCCCCCGGCGCCCACGGCGCGAACCGCACCGGTCGCCCCTTCACCGGCGACGGCGCCGGCGTCTTCCTCTACCGTGCGTTGCACGAAGCCGGCCTCGCGACCGCGGCCGTCGCGACCGGCCGCGACGACGGCCTCGCCCTCCGCGACGCCTTCGTCACGAACGCGGTGAAGTGCGCGCCGCCGTCCAACCTCCCCCGCCCCGACGAGGTCGCGCGCTGCTCCGCGCACCTCGACGCCGAACTGGAGGCGCTGCGGGGGATCCGCGCCGTCCTCGCGCTCGGACGCGTCGCGCACGACGCCTGGCTGCGGCGCGAGGCCCGGCGCCGGCCGGGCCTCCGCCTCAAGGACTTCCCGTTCGCCCACGGCGCCGTGCACCGCCCGGCGCCCGACGCGCCGGCGGTCGTCGACTCGTTCCATCCGAGTCGCTACAACGTCAACGTCGGCGTCCTCACCTGGCCGATGTTTCTCGCGGCGATGCGCGCCGCGGCGGCGCTCGCCGCGCCGCCGGGCCCGACCTCGTCCTCGGGTCAGTTCAGAGGCTCGAAGCGCTGATTCCAGACGTACTGGGCGACGCTCCTTCCGAGCTCGATCCCCGCCGACTTGTCGAAGGACCAGTGGATGCCGAGGTAGATGCGGC
>DASPNK010000549.1:0-3361 GCA_035626575.1 Planctomycetota bacterium
AACGTCGCGCCCGCGACTCGCGCGCGGTCGCGATCGACGACGACGAGAGCGCCTTCGGATCGAAGACTTCCGTCGTCGCCGACCACGCCCACGGGTGAACGTCGCCCCACGCGAAGAGCCGTCTGTTCGTGACCGACACGCCCCGCGCTTCGGCCGGCGTCGACCGTCGCCGCCGAGCCGCTCCCAACGCGGCCGCAGGCCCTCCGAACGCCGCCCATCCTCGCGCCGGACCCCGCCTTGAGCCTCCGAAATCCGGCGCCTAAGATGCGCGCCCCTCGGACGGCGGCGACGTCGTCGGAGGCCCCAAACGCGAGCTCGGGGGCGTGGCGCAATTGGTTAGCGCACCAGACTGTCGATCTGGGGGTTGCGGGTTCGAGTCCCGTCGCCCTCGCTGAGCTGACCGCGTTCGCGGCCGAAAGGCCGCGGACGCGGCCTCTACGAAAGAGGTTCGGCACGAGATTTCTCCTCGAGCTGGACTGGTCCGCGCGGTCTTGACCACCGCAGCGGGCGTTGCGCCTCGGACGCCGCCAAGCGTTCGAGGCGCTTTCTTTTTACAGACCCTCTTCGGGCCAGTCAATCACCGCGCTTCGATTTTTTTCCCGACTTCGGGAAAAAGGCCGTCCCGGACCTGCCCCGGATGCAGCCGCGCGTAGTTCCGCAGCGTCACTTTGGGGTCCGACTGCCCCACCGACAGGCAGATCTTCGCCAGCGGCCGATCCGCCGCGATGAGATCCGAGATCGCCTGCCCCCGCAGCGCGTGCAGGTCCAGCGACCCCTCGTCGGTCACGAACGGGATCCCCGCCGCCCGCAGCGCGCGCTTGAACGCCGCGAGGCCGTGCGTGCATTTCGGCGGGTACCGCCTGCCCTTCGGCGAGAGGAACACGCGCTCGCATGCGAGGCCCCGCACCTCACGAAGGGCGCGAAGGTGACGCAGGTCGTCGACGACGTCGCGCGGGATCGCCGCCCATCGTCCACGACCCGCCTTCTCCCGCTCCGGGAGGATCCGCGCGATGCCGTTGATGAAGTCGACTTCCGCCCACGTCAGCAGCACCGTCTCTTTCCAGCGCGATCCGACCCGGCAGAGAAAGCGCCAGAGCGGCGTCTGCGGCACGGCGCGGCGCTCGTCCGCAGCTTTCGCGGCCGCCCAGAATCGCATCGCCTCAACGGGGCTCAGCGATCGCCGCACCTTCCGCTTGTCGACCTGCCGGATCCGCAACGGCTTGACGTGCTCGAGCGGGTTCCGCCCGACCAGCTGCACGCCGCACGCCCAGGTCAGGCATGCGCGCCAGGCACCGACGTATGTGTTCACCGTCCGCTTCGACATTCGCCCCTCCTCGAGGCGCGAGGCGCGCCAGTCGACGACGGACGCGGGGTTCAGGTCGCCCACGCGGAGCGCGCCGCCGAAGTCGGCGAGGAGTCGCTTCAGGGCGCGGCCGACGTTTTTCCGGTGCTCCGAGCAGGTTTCCTGCGCAAGGCTGCGGACGTAGCGGTCGGCGAGGTCGGCGATCAGCAGTTCACGGCCGTCGGGCTCGGCCCAGAAGGAACGCTGGCCGGCCTCAGGCGGTGCATTGATCGCCGAGGGAGGCAACACGCGCACGAGTTGTCTCGGACTCTCCCCGCCCGCCCGAACCACGATCCCCGCCGCGTTAGCCCGCGCGGCGGGAAAGGAATTTCAGTCAGCCTCGCCGATGGTCTCGAGGTACTCGGCGCCCGAACGGCGAATCGCGTCGTTCAGCTCGCGCACCGAGCACTTCCGACCCCCTCGTGACAGCGCGCCGCGAATCGACTCTCGAAGTTCCTTGGAACCGAAGTCGCCGCGGACGAGCAGCCCGAGCAGCGTCCGCGGCTTGCCGATCTTTTCTGCCAGCGCACCGCGATGTGCGATCCCGTAGGACCGAATCAGGCGGTCGAAGGCGGTGTCGTTGAGCCGTGGACGCGGAAGAGGCACGGCGGATGATCGGAAACGGACGCAGCCGAGTCAAGCACTTGGGTCGTTGACCGCGCCGAAGCAGCGATCTACGCTCGCGCCATGGAGGCAGCTGAGATTCAGGTCGCAGGCGCGGCGCAAGCCGACGTCGCGATCAGGTGCAAGGTGTGCGACCGCGGCGAGCTCAAGCCGACGCGCGTCGCCGGATCGATCATCGCGCGGCTGCTCGGCGCGGCGCTAACGATCGTCGGCGCCGTCCTCGCGCTGGGGACGCTCGCGCGGTTCATGCCTTCTGTCGAGAAGCCGGACCCGAGTCAGATGCAGCCGTCGAGCGTATTCGTCGACGTGCTCGTCGGAGCGCTGCTCGCGGCTGGCGGCATGAGGCTGCTCCGGTCGCGGAAGGTCCTCCGCTGCACTCACTGCACCGCGATCATCGACCGCGCATGACCGCCCCATGCGCCGCCTGCGGATCCGGCTCGCTGACGCCGGACTCATCCTTCCGCTTCGGCAGCCGCGCCGGCTGGGTCGGCGCGATCCTCGCCGTGGGGTCCTTCCTTTGGATCGTGCTCGCGGTCGCCGGAGCGTGGTCGCGGCGCCCCACGTTCGTTCATGTCGGGTCGTTCCTCGACTGGCTCGGCGCCGTCGCGGCCGGGCTCACCGTTCCGATAGTCGCGGGCGTCGTCGGCCTGCTCGCGCTTTCGGATCGACGCGTTCTGCGGTGCTCCCGCTGCACCGCCGTCTTCGACCGCGCATGATCGCCGCCAAGTCCATCCGCGACGCCGTGAAGGCGCTGAGGCGGTGAGGGCTGCGGACCCATTCGGAAGGCACGACCGCAAGTAATTCGACTACAACGACTTCCGACGTCGGCGTGAAGGCACTGTTAGCCCGAGGCCGGTTACTGGTAGCCTTTCCAGATGGCGACTTTTGCGGAGTTCGAGCACCTCTCCGGCCTAGCTGCGAGCTCCTTCACGCCCAGCACGCCGGTCAGCAGTCGCGAACTTTTTGCCGGCCGTTGGGGGGAGGTTCGGCGGGTGGCCGACGCCGTCGCGCAGACCGGCTTGCACGTCGTGATCTTCGGCGAGCGAGGCGTCGGCAAGACGTCGCTCGCGAACGTCGTCAGGATCATCTTGGACGTCATCGAGCGAAGCGCCTACGACCGCACCGTTCGCGTCGATCCAAGCACCCCGCCGCCACCGGAGCGGACCGTCGTCAAGGTCAACGCGAACAAAGGCGATTCTTTCCCCGCGATATGGGAGCGCGCGTTCAACGAGATCTTCTGGGATGAGGATCGTCCCCATGTGGGCTTCTCCCGGTCCGCCGCCCCCCAGGAGCGCATCACGCTCCTCCAGCATCTCAATGCGCCCTCGCCGCTGACGGCCGACGTCGTTCGTCACGTATTGGGGACACTGCCCAAGTCGGTGTTCGTCTTCGACG
>DASPNK010000550.1:0-2700 GCA_035626575.1 Planctomycetota bacterium
CGGCGATCATGGCGACCGACGCGGCGGAGTCGAACGGCGTCAAACTCGCGCAGCTCTCCGAGCGCGTCGAAGCGACGCTCCGCACCTTCCTGCCGCCGGAGGCCTCGTGCCGCAACCCGGTCGACATGATCGCGTCGGCCTCGCCGGAGAATTACGAACGCACGCTCCGCGCGGTGCTCGACGATCCGGCGGTCGACGCGGCGATGCTCATCAGCGTGCCGCCGGTCGCCTTCGATTCGATGGACCTCATGCGCCGCGTCTCCGGCGTCTGCGCGGCGGCGACCAAGCCCGTGTACGCCGTCGTCATGGCGCCCGACGCCTTCTACGACGAGGTGCACGCCATCGCGAACCATCCGCCGATCTACCGCTTCCCGGAGAACGCGATGCGCGCGTTCCGCGACGCGGCGCGCTACGCGGAGTGGAAGGCGAAGCCCGCCGAAGACGCGCCGACGTTCGGGGACGTCGACCAGATGCGGGCCGCCTCGATCCTCGGCGGGCGCGACGGCTGGTTGGAGCCGGAGGACGCCTTCGCGCTCCTTGAGGCGTACCGGTTGCCGACAGCGCCGGTGCGGACGGCGTCGGACCCCGACGACGTGCCGGCGCTGTCGCGCGCGACGGGCTATCCGTGCGTGCTGAAGGCGACCGGGTCGCGTCTCGTGCACAAGAGCGACGTCGGCGGCGTCGCGTTGAATCTCCGCGACGAGAGCGAGGTCGCCGCCGCGGTGAAGACGATGCTGGCGAAGCTCGCCGCCGCCGGGAAGCGCGACGACGCCGAACGATTCGTCGTGCAGCGCCAGGCGCCGGCGGGGCGCGAGTTGCTCATCGGCGGCGTGCGGGACCCGAAGATCGGACCGGTGCTCGCGTTCGGCCTCGGCGGGAAGTACGTCGAGGTGCTGAAAGACGTCGTCTTCCGGCTGGCGCCGCTCACGCGGTCCGACGCCGTCGCCATGATCTCCGGCATCCGCGGCGCCGCGCTGCTCGACGGCGTGCGCGGCGAGCCGGCCGTCGACAAGGAGGCGCTGGTCGAGCTTCTGCTGCGGACCGGCCGGCTGCTCGCCGACCATCCTTCGATCCTCGAACTCGACCTCAACCCCGTCATCGCCCAGCCGCGGGGCGGGCGCACGCTCGTGGTCGACGTGCGCGTCCGCGTCGCGTCCTGAGAGCCGCGCCGCGCCGACGTAGAGTCGACGTCCCTTGAACGCTTCGGAAGAACGTCGCGACGTCGTGGTGATCGGCGCCGGCGCCGCGGGCCTCTTCGCGGCGATCGCCGCGCGCGGCGCGGTCCGCGACGACGGCGGCGCCGCGGCGCCGCCGAGCGACGCGCCCGACGTGCTCGTCCTCGAAGCGTCGGAGCGCCTCGGGCTCAAGATCCTCGCGTCCGGCGGCGGGCGCTGCAACGTGACCAACGAGCGCGTCGACGAGCGCGACTTCGAGACCGACGCGCCGCATCTGCTGCGCGGCTACCTCGCGGGATTCGACGTCGAGGCGACGCGGAAATTCTTCGAGTCGCGCGGGTGTCCGCTCTACGCCGAGCCGCTCGGCAAGCTGTTTCCGCGAACCGACGACGCGCGCGACGTCCTCCGCACGCTGCTCGACGCCGCGACCGCGGCGGGCGCGGAGATCCGGACGCCCGCGGACGTGGTCGCCGTCGAGCGCGACGGCGACGAATGGCGCGTCCGCACGGCCGACGGAAGCGTCGTCGTCGCGCGGCGCGTGATCGTCGCCGCCGGGGGCAAGAGCCTGCCGAAGACCGGCTCGCGCGGGTTCGGGTACGACCTCGCGACGCGGCTCGGCTTCGAACTGGAGCCGCCGCTGCCGGCGCTGACGCCGCTCCTCTTCGGCGAGACGTCGCCGCTTCGCGGACTCTCCGGCGTCACATTGCCCGCGATCCTCACGCTGGCGCCGCGTGCGGCGACCGCCGAGCAGGGCGCGGGCGCGAAGTTCCGGCCGCTCGCGCGCGCCGCGGGCAGCCTGCTGATGACGCACGGCGGCGCGAGCGGGCCGGCCGCGCTCGACGTGAGCGGGCCGGCGGCCGCCGCGCTCGCGCGCAAAGAGGACGTCGTGCTGCGCCTCGACGTGTGGACGCTCGCCCGCCGCACCGGTCCGTGGGGGCCGTTTCTCGAGGAGCCCAAAGCGCCCGGCTGCTCGCTGCCGCCCGCCGAGGCGCCGCGCCCGCCGACCTTCGACGCGTTCGTCGCCGAAGCGCGCAAAGAGGCCTTTTCCGGCTACCGCAAGCTCGCCAACGCCTTCTCGCCCGCGGTGCCGCGCTCCGTCGCCGAGGCGCTGCTCAAGGCGCGCGGGCTGGACCTCGAGCGCCCGGCGCGCACCGCGACGCTGCTGGACTGGCGCGCCGCCCACGAAGCCCTCTGCTGGGCCGACGTGAAGCTCGAAGGCGTCGACGGCTACGGCAAGGCCGAGGTGACGCGCGGCGGCGTCCGCCTCGGCGATCTCCGCCGCGGCTCGCTCGAAGGCAAGACCACGCCCGGCCTCCACTGGTGCGGCGAGGTGGTCAACGTCACCGGCCGCCTCGGCGGCTTCAACTTCCAGTGGGCCTGGTCGAGCGGCTTCGCCGCCGGCCGCGCGGCGGCGAATCGTCAAGCGTAGAGGCCCGCGCACGTCGCGGCGCCGGCGCCGTCGTCGAATCAGCGCGCGCCGACCAGCTGGCGGGCGCGGCGCACCAGGTCGAGGAACTCGGCGCGA
>DASPNK010000551.1:0-2633 GCA_035626575.1 Planctomycetota bacterium
CGTCCAGAAGGACCTCGCCGTCGAGCAAGGCGCCCGGCGGCGCCGCCGTCCGCACGAGGATCTCACCTTCGGGCGTCCGCGTCGTCGCGAGCGTCAACGTGCGTTGCGGAATCGCGGCGAGGCGCCCGCCTCCGGGCACGAGGCTCGGCGCTTCGCAGCGCCCCCGAAAGCGCCGCTCGGTCGCCTCCCCCTCGATCGGCGCGCCGACGACCGAGGCGTCCTGAAGCGGCGCGCCGTCGCCGTCGACGAGACGATGGACGTCGCGCCGGCCGGAGGCGCGGACCGTCACCACGGCGCCTTCGATCGGCGTCGGCAGGACGACCTTGCCGTCGGGCGCCGCGGTCGCGCTCGCGCACGGGAACGGCTCCACGGCGCCGTCGACGATCCGCCGCGCATCGACCGCCGCGCCGGGGGCCGTCCGGAAGCGCAGCGTCGCGCCGCGCTCGAGGCGCACGAGGCCGAGCCGGGTGCGGCCGGCGAGGCTTCGGCCCGGCGCGGGGACGAACCGGTCGGCGGCGTTCGGCGCGCGGATCACGAGCATCTCCGGCGCCTCGGGATGCCGCATGGGGAAGGTGCGCTCGAGCGTCGGGCGCGCTCCTCCGCCCTGAGCGAGCACGAGCGCCTCGAAGTCCTGGGTCTTCGCGGCGGCGGCGGCGGCCGTCAGCGCGAGCGCGACGCGAAGCGCGCTCATCGGAGCGCCTCGCGCATCCGCCCGGCCGCTTCGGCGTCGCGCGCCGCGACGACGACGCGCCGCTCGTCTTCGCCGAGCATCTCGAAGCGCACGACGTAGGCGAGGCCGGGCAAGGGCGCGCCGAGCCGCTCCGGCCATTCGCACAGCACGACGCTCGCGAAGTCCTCGGCGACCGGCGCGAGACCTTCGCGGCGCAGGTCGACGGGCGCCTTCAGGCGATAGAGGTCGAGGTGGTCGACGTCGAGGCGCCCGCCGGGATAGCGGTGGTGCAGTGCGAAAGTCGGCGACGCGGTTTCGTCGGCGTGCGGCGAGCCGAGGCCGCGCGCGACGCCGCGGACGAACGTCGTCTTGCCGCCGCCGAGGTCCCCTTCCAGCGCGACCCGGTCGCCGGCCCGCAACGCGCCCGCGAAGCGCGCGGCGAGCGCCTCCGTTTCGGCGGCGGACCGGGTGACGACGCTCGCCACGACCTCAGCGGTGCTCATAGCCCCTCGGGATCATCGGGCGCTCGACGCCGCCTTCGACGACGGTCATCCCAGCCGGGACGATCTCGCCGATGGCGGTGATCGGCGTCGGCGATCGCCAGCCCGCCAGGAGGCGCCGGAAGACGTCGGGCGGCGCCGTGAAGAGAAGCTCGAAGTCTTCGCCGTCGGAGGCCGCGCGCGCGCGCGCCGCGGGGCCCGGCGGACCGGCGTCGGGATGGATCGGCGTGCGGTCGAGGTCGAGGCGCACGCCGACGCCCGAGCGCCGGCAGAGGCGCGCGAGGTCGAGAGTCAGGCCGTCGGAGACGTCCATCATCGCCGACGGCGGCCCCGCCGCGACGAGGGCGCGCGCTTCGGCGAGCCGCGGCGTGAAGGTGAGGTGCCGCCCCATGCCGTCGGCGCCGAACGAGCCGCCGAGGGCGCCGGTGACCGCGACGACGTCGCCCGGTCGCGCTCCGTCGCGCCGCACCGCGGCGCCCGCGCGCACGAAGCCGATCACGGTCGTCGCGAGGCCGAGCGGGCCGTCGTGGGTCGCGGTGTCGCCGCCCGCGAGCACGCAGCCGAACTCGGCGGCGGTGCGGCGGAGCCCCGCGGTGATCCGATCGGCCAGCTCCGCGGAGAACCCGCGCGGGAGCGACGCCGCGACGAGCGCGAACCGCGGCTCGGCGCCCATCGCCGCGAAGTCGGAGAGATTGACGGCCAGCGCCTTCCGCCCGATCGCCTCGGGCGGCGTGCCCGGTCGAAAGTGCGTCCCTTCGCAGATCGCGTCGCAGGCGGCCACGATCTCGCACCCGGCCGGCGCGCGGAACACGGCGGCGTCGTCCCCGATCGGAACGGGGAGGTCGGCGGCGCGGTCGCGGGCGGCGATCAGCCGCTCGAGGAACGCCTCCTCGCCGTCGTCGGCGTTCAGTCCCATCCGGAGAAGATCACCTTCCGCCGGATTCTGGAGCGCGGCAGGAGGCCGAGGGTCCGCGAATCGTCGGTCGAGACGTCCGGATTCGGGTCGACGACGAGGAACCGGTCGGGCGGCACGACGCCGGCCGGGACGGGCGCGTTCGCCGGGAACGCCGCGTCGACGGGCCGCCCGTCGACCGTCGCCTCGCGCCGGCCGCCGACGCCTTCCCGGAACGCAATCACGTCCCCCGGCGCCGCCGCCACGCGGGAGAAGCGCGGTCCGGTCGCGCCGTCGATCTCCACGATCACGCCTTTGCCGAGCGGGAGGTCGTCGTCGACCGCGACGCACACCAGCGAGCGGCCCGCGGGCACGAGGGGCGCCAGCTGCGCCTCGCCGGGCCCGGTCTCGACCAGGTCGTACCGCAGCACGAAGTAGCCGACGGCGAGAGCCACCGCGGCGAGCGAAAAGAGGTGGAGGAAGCGGAAGGCCTGGAAGGCTCCGTAGCGTTTCGCGCGCGCCAGCGCGCGCTCGCCGGACGCCTCCACCGGCGACGTTCGGTCCGTCATGC
>DASPNK010000552.1:0-8076 GCA_035626575.1 Planctomycetota bacterium
CTTCGCGCGTGCCCTTCCGCGCGCGGTAGGCGCGGCGGAAGCGCTGCACGCGCCCCTGCTCGTTGATCCACGTGCCCTCGCGCTCGATGAACGAAGCGCCGGGCAACAGGTGCGTCGCGAGATCGGCGGCGGGCGACGCGTTGGCCGCGATCACCGCGCGCGTCTCGAGGGCGCCGAACGCCGCCGCGACGCGACCGTCGAGGTCGAGCCCGAAATCCACGCGATGGAACAGCGCGGCGGTCCGCCCCTCGAGCAGGGTCGGAAGCTCGCCGTACGACCGCGCGAGCCCGAGCGCTTCGGCGCCGCGCCGGTTGGGGTGCTTGTCGCCCCGCAGCAGGAAGTCGTCGGAGAATCCGTCCGGCCGCACCGGAACGGCGACGACCGTCGCGCCGCCGAGCGTCTCGCGCGCGAGGCGACGCAGCGCCTCCATCTCCTCGTTCGACGCGTCGAACGAAGTGACGATCAGCGCGTTGCGCCCGTGCCGCGCCAGCTCCTGGCGCGCCGAGGTCAGCACCTCGTCGTAGCCGCGCGGCTCTCCGCGCAGCATCGCGACCGTGAGCCGGTCGTCGTTGACCGGGCGGTACTCCAGCCGGCCGAAATCGCACATCCACGCCGCGTTGACCGCGTCGTTCACGCGCGGCCGGAGGCGGTACGCCTTGCCGTTGTGGTCGTCGACGATCGCGTGCTCGTAGTAGTCGACGACCACGTTGCAGCCTTTGGCGCAGCCGGGGCAGATCGACTTGACGGGCTTCAGGAACCACGCGCGCGCCTTGAAGCGGAAGTCGGTCTGCGTGAGCGCGCCGACCGGGCAGATGTCGGCGGTGTTGACCGAGTAGTGGTTGTCGAGGCTCGTGCCGGGGAAGCAGTCGATCGCGTTGCGGTCGCCGCGGTTCACCATCCTGAGCTCGTGGGTCTCGGTGACCTCGTCGCAGAAGCGGATGCACCGCGTGCATTCCACGCAGCGCTCCTGGTCGAGCGTGACGCGCGGCCCGACCGGGACCCGCTTGGCGTACTCCACCTTCTCCACGTCGAGGCGCGACGGCTTCAGGTCGTGCGCCATGTAATAGACTTGAAGCTTGCACTCGCCCGCCTGGTCGCAGATCGGGCAGTCGATCGGGTGATTGACGAGCAGGAACTCCATGACCGACTGGCGCGCCGCCTTCACGCGCTCCGACTCGGTCTTCACCTTCATGCCCGGCGCGACGATCGTGTTGCAGGAGATCGGCAGGCCGCGCTGGCCTTCGATCTCCACCGCGCACATGCGGCAGTTGCCCGCCACCGAGAGGTGCGTGTGGTAGCAGAAGTGCGGGACGTCGACGCCGATCTGCGAACAGGCGTCGATGAGGCGCGTGCCGGCGGGGAACTGCCGGGACTCGCCGTTGATCTCCAGCACGACCGGAGGTGCGGGGTCGGTCACGCGGGCGCTCCTTGCGAGACGGCCGCCTCGAACTCCTCCGGGAAGGTCTTCAGCCAGGAGGTGATCGGCATCGCCAACGCGTCGGCGAGCGCGCAGATCGTCGCCCCCGACATCTGCCCGGCGATGCTCTTCAGAAGTTCGAGGTCCTTGGGCTTGCCGCGCCCCTCTTCGACCTTGTGCAGCACGCGGTTCGCCCACCCCGTGCCTTCGCGGCACGGCGTGCACTGCCCGCACGACTCGTGGGAGTAGAAGTGCGCGAGCACCGCGAGCAGATGCACCATGCTCTGGGTGTGGTCGATCACGATGCAGCCCGCCGACCCGAGCAGCGTGCCGTTGGCCGCGCAGGACTCGTAGTCGAGGTTGATCTTGTCGACCGCTTCGGCTCGGACCACGGGCACCGACGAACCGCCGGGAATGACGGCCTTGAGGCGGTAGCCGTCTTTCATGCCGCCGCAGTCCTCGAACAGCAGCTTCTTGAGCGGATACCCGAGGTCGACCTCGTAGTTGCCGGGGCGTTTCACGCGTCCCGAGACCGAGATCAGCTTGGTGCCTTTGCTCTTCTCGGTTCCGATCTTCGCGTACTCGGCCCCGCCGTGCGTGACGATCCACGGCACCGCCGCCAGCGTCTCGACGTTGTTGACGATGGTCGGGCAGCCGAACGCGCCTTTCACGGCCGGAAACGGCGGCTTGATCTTCGGCTCGCCGCGCCCGCCTTCGACGGAGGAGATGAGTCCCGTCTCTTCGCCGCAGATGTAGGCGCCGGCGCCGCGGTGGATGAGGAAGTCCACGTCGTAGCCGGAGCCGAACAGGTTCTTCCCCAGCAGTCCGGCGTCGAACGCTTCCTTCACCGCGGACTGCATGCGGCGGAGCGGAAGGTCGAACTCGCCGCGGATGTAAAAGAAGACGGTCCGCGCCCCGACCGCATAGGCGGCGATGACGGCGCCCTCGATCACCGAATGCGGGTCGCGCTCGAGGATCTCGCGGTCCTTGTTGGTGCCCGGCTCGGACTCGTCGGCGTTAACGCAGAGGTAGACCGGCTTGCCGGTGTTCTGCGGCACGAAGCTCCACTTCATGCCGCAGGGGAAGCCCGCGCCGCCGCGCCCGCGGAGCCCGGAGGTCTTCACCTCCTCGATCAGCTGCGCGGGCTTCATCGACGTCAGCGCCTTCTTCATCGCCTCGTACCCGCCGTTGCGGCGGTACGCGGCGAGGAGGTGCGACTCGGGCACGCCCCAGTTGCGGGTCAGGATCTTGACGCCCACCGGCTCACTCCAGCCCGTCGAGGATCTTCAGCGCCTTCTCGGGCGTGAGCTCCTCGTGATAGGTCATGTTCACCTGCATGGCGGGCGCCCAAGAGCAGGCGGCGATGCACTCCACCTCCTCGAGGCTGAACTTCCCGTCGGCGGTGCGCTCGCCGTGGCGGATGCCGAGCCGCTTCTCCACGCAGGAGAGGATCTCGCCGGCGCCGAGCATGGCGCAGGTGATGTTCCGGCACACCTGCACGTGGTATTTGCCCGGCGGCTTCTGGTGGAACATCGTGTAGAAGGACACGACGCCCATCACCTTCGACAGCGGCACGCCGCACCGGTCGGCGGCGTACTGCATCCAGTCCTGCGAGATCCAGCGCTCCTGCCCCTGGATCTCCCACAACACGTGCAGGAGCGTCGCCGCCTTCGTCGGATAACGCCGCTGCAGATCGTCGATGCGGCCTTCGGCCTCGGCGGACAGCCGGAGCGCGGGCGCCGCGGCGGGAGTCGTCATCGGTCCAGCTCTCCGGCGATGATGTTCAACGAGCCGAGCGTCGCCACCGCGTCGGCGATCATGCCGCCTTCGATGAGCCGCGGGAACGCGGCGAAGATCGGGAAGCACGGCGGACGGACGCGCACGCGGTACGGACGGCCGGTCCCGTCGGACACGACGTAGAACCCGAGCTCTCCGTTCGGGCTTTCCACGCGGCCGTACGTCTCGCCGCGGGGCACGCGGATGCCTTCGTAGATGAGCACGAAGTGGTTCATCAGCGCTTCGATGTTCGTGTACACCGAAGGCTTGTCGGGCATCGTCACGCGGCGGTCGTCGGCGAAGATCGGCCCGTCGGGCAGCCGCTCGAGCGCCTGCTCGACGATGCGCGCCGACTGCACCATCTCGTCGAACCGGATCAGCAGGCGGTCGTGCGTGTCGCCGCCCTCGTACACCGGGACCTCGAAGTCGAACTCCTCGTACCCGTCGTACGGCTCGGCCTTCCGCAGGTCGTAGGCGACGCCGGAGGCGCGCAGGCACGGCCCGGTGAACCCCCACGACAGCGCCTCTTCGCCGCCGATGACGCCGACGCCCTTCGTGCGGTCGAGGAAGATGCGGTTCTTCTTCACCAGCCCGAGCACGTCGTTGATCGCGCCGGGCAGCTCCTTCAGGAATTCGCGCGTCTGGGGGACGAACGCCGGGTTGAGGTCGTCGGACAGGCCGCCGATGCGCACGTAGCTGTTGGTGAGCCGCGCCCCGCAAAGCCCCTCGAGCGCGACGTAGGCCTTCTCGCGCAGCGCGAACAGGTACCAGAAATTGGTGAGCGCCCCGAGGTCGACCAGGCTCGCGCCGAGGCACACGAGGTGGTCGATGATGCGGCTGATTTCGGAAATGACGATGCGGATGAACTTCGTGCGCGGCGGCACGTCGATGCCGAGCAGCCGCTCCACCGTCCGGCAATAGGCGACGTTATTCGTCATCGCCGAGCAGTAGTTGAGCCGGTCGGTATAGGGGATGACCTGCGTCCACGTCCCCGTCTCGGAGTGCTTCTCGAAGGCGCGGTGCAAGTAGCCGATCTCCTGCACGGCCTTCACCACCGTTTCGCCGTCGAGTTTGGCCAGCACGCGCAGCGTGCCGTGCGTCGCCGGATGCGCGGGCCCGATATTGACCGGGATCAGCTCGCTGAAGCCCGCGTCGGCGGGGTTCTCGCCGAAGTCGCCGAGCTCGTCGAGCAGCGACTCGGGCTCGTCGTCGAGCCACTGCTGGTCCTTGACGAAGTAGTCCTTGCGGAGCGCGTGGCCGACGAAGCGGTGATGCGTGAGGATGCGCTTCAGGTTCGGGTGGCCGCGGAAGCGCACGCCGTACATGTCCCACGCCTCGCGCTCGAACCAGTCGGCGCACTTCCAGAGGTCGTGGACCGAGTCGACCTCGGGCGCCGCTTCGGGGACGGCCGCCTTCACGCGGATCCGCCGCCCGCTCGCCATGCTGCGGAGGTGGTAGACCACCTCGAACCGATGGTCGGGCGTCGACCCTCCCTGGCCGAACGTCTGCAGGTCGACGCCGGCGAGGTCGACGAGGAAGTCGTAGCCGCCGCCCGCCGGGCTCTTCAGATGCTGAAGGACCGCGTGCGCCGCGCCGGCCTTGACCGTGACGGTCGCCTCTCCGAGGCGATCGTGAAAGCCGAGCACGTCGGCCCCGAAGCGCTCGGCGAGCGTTGGAGGAAGTTCGGCCACGACGCTCCCCGTTTCAGCGTTCGTGCGCCATCTGAGGCGCGCGCTCGCGGTCGTACTCGCCGCCGCGGTCCTTCTGGATCTTCTGCTGCAGCAGGATCAGCGCCTCGAAGAACGCTTCCGGGCGCGGCGGGCACCCCGGCAGGTAGACGTCGACCGGGATGACGTGGTCGATGCCCTGCACGACCGAGTAGTTCTCGTAGAAGCCGCCGCTCGCCGCGCAGACGCCGAAGGCGATGACCCACTTCGGCTCGAGCATCTGCTCGTAGATGCGCTTGAGCACCGGGGCCATCTTGTGAGTGATCGTCCCCGCGACGACGAGCAGATCCGCCTGCCGCGGCGAGAAGCGCACCAGCTCCGCGCCGAAGCGCGAAATGTCGTGGACGTTCGAGATGACGCCCATGAACTCGATGCCGCAGCAGGCGGTGCCGAACGGATAGGGCCAGAGCGAGTTCTCGCGGCCCCAGTTGGTGACGCCGTTGACGAGCGTCTCCAGCTTCGTCGCGAAGAAGCCCGGCTTGTTGGAGAAGAAGCTGTTCACTCCCACGTCAGCGCCCCCTTCCTCACGACATAGACCAGGCCGACCACCAGCACTCCGAGGAAGAGCGCCATCTGACCGAGCACCGCGACTCCGCTCGCGGCGAGGTCGCGGAAGACGACCGACCACGGGATCAGGAAGGCCACTTCGATGTCGAACAGCACGAAGAGGATCGCCACCAGGTAGAACTTCGCCGAAAAGCGGCGGCGCGCGTCGACCTCGGGCGTGATGCCGCACTCGTAGACGTCGAGCTTGGTCGCCGTCGGGCGCTTCGGGCCTCCGCGCCCCGAAAGAAGCAGCACCAGCGCGGGGACCAGCACGGCGAGGAACGCCGTGACGAGGGCCGACGACCAGAGTTGCTCGTTCAAGCGGAGATCTTTCTCTTGCAACGAGTTGCGACCGGCCGCACGCGAGCCGGGGAAAATCGCGGGATCTTAGCCGCGGCGAGGAGGCGATCCAACAAACCGTCTCCGGCGGACGCGCGTCGACGCGAGGGCGCCGCCGGTCAGAGCGTGCGGTCGACGGCCTCGGCGAGACGCCGCAACGCGGGCGCGAGGAGCGCCAGCTCGTCGGGCGTCATCGCCTGCCGTCCGTCGGACAAGGCCTCGCGCGGGTCGGGATGCGACTCGATCAGCAAGCCGTCGGCGCCGGCCGCGATCGCCGCTTTCGACGCCGCGGGGACGAGGAAGGCCGCGCCGGTCGCGTGACTCGGATCGGCGACGACCGGGAGGTGCGTGAGCCGCTTGAGGAGCGGGATCGCCGACACGTCGAAGGTGAACCGCGTGCGCGGCTCGAACGTGCGGATGCCGCGCTCGCACAGAACGACCTGGTCGTTGCCTTCGGCGAGCACGTACTCGGCGGCGCCGAGGAACTCGTCGATCTCCGTCGCCATGCCGCGTTTCAGCAGCACCGGCTTGCGCGTCCGCCCGACCGCGCGCAGCAGCGGGAAGTTCTGCACGCTTCGCGAGCCGATCTGAAGCATGTCGGCGTAGCGCCCGACGAGCTCGACCTGCTCGGGCGCCATGACTTCGGTGACCACTTTGAGGCCGAAATCCGCCGCCGTTTCGGCGAGGAGCTTGAGGCCGTCTTCGCCGAGTCCCTGGAAGGCGTAGGGGGAGGTGCGCGGCTTGAAGGCGCCCCCGCGCAGCACGCGGGCGCCCGCCTCCTTCACCTGGCGCGCGACGAGCCGCAGCTGGTCGCGCGACTCGACGGCGCAGGGGCCGGCCATCAGCACGACCCGGCGCGCGCCGAACACCACGTCGCCGACGGCGACCTGCGTGTCTTCGGCCTTGAAGTCGCGGGACGCGAGCACGTACGGCAGGTCGCCTTCGACCACGCCGCGGACCTTCGGCAGCGCGCGGAGGCGGCCGGAAACGCCGCCCCTCCCGTCGGTCGCCACCCGGACCACCGTCGCGTCGCCCGAACGGGCGACGGCGGGCGCCGCCCCGGTGCGGGCGGCTTCCTGCACCACCGCGCCGATGTCGGCTTCGGTGGCGTCGCGTGCGAGCACGATGATCATCCGCGTGAGGCGTCTCGAACGGTCGGAAGGCCGGGAAGAAACGCGCCGATCCTATCGGGGCGGACGCGGCCCCCCAAGCGCGCCGCACGGCGGCGGACGCGACCGGAGACCGCCGCGGAACGTCCTCGCGCGCTACTCCGTGACGAGGTCGAGCGCGCGGAGGACCTCGGCGGTCGACCACGCCTGCGCGGGGCATCCGCCGGGGTGGTGCGGCCGGTCGCCGTCGAACACCTCCGGCAGGTGGCCGAAGTCGGCCGCGAACTTCAGCAGCGGCGTCAGCGCCGCCTCCACGGCCTGCCGCGCCGAGGGCACGCGGCCGCGCACGTTGAGGATCGCGTCGGCGTACACGCCGATCAGCCACGGCCAGACCGTGCCCTGGTGGTAGGCGCGGTCCCGCGCCAGCTGATCGCCCTCGTAGCGCGCGACGTATCTGGGATGTCCGGGCGCGAGCGTGCGGAGACCCATCGGCGTCAGGAGGTCGACGGCCACGCGCGCAAGGTTGCGCTCGGCCTCTTCGCGGCTGAAGGGCGACGACTTCGCCGCGAGCGCGAAGAGCAGGTTCGGGCGGAAGGCGTCCGGATCGCCGGGGCCCGCCGGGTCCACGACGTCGCGCAGATATCCGGTCTCCGGGTGGAGGAAGCGGTCGCGCATGGCGGCGGCGAGGATCATGGCCCGCTCCCGGTAGAGGGCGCCCAGCTCGACGTCGTCGCAACGGTCGGCCAGCTCCGCGCCGAAGCGCAGCGCCTCGCCGTAGAGCGCGTTCAGCTCGATGGGCTTGCCCCGGCGGGGGGTGACCGCTTCGCCGTTGACCACGGCGTCCATCCACGTCAGCGCCTGGCCCGGCTCCCCGGCGCGCAGCAGCCCGTCGACGTCGACGCCGATGCCGTGGCGGGTGCCCTCGTGGTAGGCGTCGAGGACGGCGTTGACCGCTGGGTAGAAACGGCGCTCGATCCGGCGGCGGTCCTTCAGGGCTTTGTCGAGAAGCTCGACCGCCCGCACGAACAGGAGCGGGGCGTCGGCGGAGTTGTCGTCGACCTCGTGGACGTCGCCGAGACGGTTGGGGAGCAGGCCGTCGCGCAGGCGGGCCGCCCAGGCGGCCAGCATCTCGTACGCGAGTTCGGCCCGCCCGGTCGACAGG
>DASPNK010000553.1:0-3505 GCA_035626575.1 Planctomycetota bacterium
CAGGTCGGCGAACGCGGATTCGGCGCGCCGGCGGGCTTCGTCGACCTCGCCCGCGTACCAGGCCGCCGTCGCGCCGACCGATTGCAGCCGCCAGCCGTAGGCGCCGAGCTTCTCGGCGCGGGCGACGACGGTCTGCGCCTCGACCATCAGCGCGCGCAGGTCCTCGTCGGAGGTCTCCGGCGCCAGGGCCTTCGCCGTCAGCGCCTCGGCCAGCTCGAAGTGCGCGGTCGCGTCGTCGGAGGCGAGCGTCGCCTCCTTCGCGGCGAGTCGACGCTCCGCGTCGCTCGCCTGAACGCCGGCGTCCAGCTCCCGCGCCCAGCCGTAAAGGCCGCGCGCCGAACGCGCCGTGCCCGCCGGCGCCGAGGCGCGCAGCGCTTCCGCCCACGCCGTCAGGTCGATCGCCGTCGACCGGCCGCCGAGCCCGCGGTGCGCCGACGCCAGCGTCGCGGCGCGCGGCGACCGGGCGCCGAGCCGCTCCAGCGCCGCGATCATCGCCTCGCGCTGCGCGGGATCGGTCGGCAGGGTGAGCGCGTGGGCGATGAGGTCGACCGCGTTCTCCGAGTCGGCCTTGGCCAGCGCGTCCCGCGCCTTCGCGGCGAGATCGGGATCGAAACCGTGGAGCGCCAGCCGCAGCAGGTCGGCCGAGGCCGCGCCCTGCGCCTTCGTCGCCGCTTCGAGGAGCGCCTTGCGTCGCTCGGCGTCGCCCTCGAGGAACGCGGTCTCGACCGCGTCGCGGTCGCGCGCGTCGCGACCCGCGACGCGCTCCGTCACCGGGCGGTCGCTCTTGGCGAGCGGAACGTTCGGCCGACCCTTGCCGCCGTCGCCCACCGTCTTCAGGACCGAGTCGACGTCCCAGGCGTAGAAGACGTCGTACGACTCCTTCCCGTCCGGCTCGATGCAGATGTGCCGCGGCGCGATGCGACGCCCCTCCATGTATTTCTCGAAGAGGATCGGCTCGATCGCGATGTGCTCGCCGCAGGTCACCGTGCCGAAGCGCGGGCACGGCACGCGACGCCCTTCTTCGTCGTAGTCCTGCGGCGCGTGGCGGTAGGTGGACGCGATCACGCAGATGTACGGCTCGTAGAGCGCCGCCGCTTCGGGGCTCCGGTAGCGGATGCCCGCGTAGTGCTCGCTCGCGATCTCGCCGTCCATGTTGATGCAGAGGAGGATCGGCTTGCCCGTCTCCTTCTGCAGCGCGAGGGCGTCCTCCCACGTGCGCTGCCACTTGATGAGGCAGGGCTTCTTGAGGTCGTCGGCCGTGGGCGCGGGCCAGGTCGCCTCCCGGGACGACGGCGCGTCGTTCCCGCCACGCTGGGCGGAGGCGAGGGCGGCGAAGGCGACGAGGACTCCGGCGATGCGAAGGTAGGTCATGGAGAATCCCGTGAGCGCGGTGCGAGCCCGCGGCAGCGTAGCGTCCGCCGCCGCCGCGGAAAACGCCCTCGCGCCCGCGCCCCGCCCCGCCGCCCGCTTGATGCGCGGGGCGCCGGGCCGTCTAATCTGCCGTCCCTTCCTCCCCTTCCGACGGAGCCGCCCGCCCTTGAACGATCCCGCCGCCGCCCGCATCGAGCGCGAGGGCGCCTTCCTCCGCGACGTCCTGCGGGAGCTCGAGGGCGTCGTCGTCGGCCAGCGGGCCCTTCTCGAAGGGCTGCTCGTCGGGCTCCTCGCCGACGGCCACGTGCTGCTCGAAGGCGTCCCCGGCCTCGCCAAGTCGCTCGCGGCGCAGTCGCTGGCGAACTGCCTCGGCGGCGTCTTCCGGCGCATCCAGTTCACGCCCGACCTGCTGCCGTCGGACCTCGTCGGCACGCAGGTCTACAACCCGAAGTCCGGCGAGTGGTCGGTGCGCGAGGGCCCCGTGTTCGCGCACTTCGTCCTGGCGGACGAGATCAACCGCGCGCCGGCCAAGGTGCAGTCGGCGCTCCTCGAGGCGATGCAGGAGCGGCAGGTTTCGCTGGCGGGCGAGACGCGCCGCCTGCCGGCGCCGTTCCTCGTCCTCGCCACGCAGAACCCGGTGGAGCAGGAGGGCACCTACCCGCTGCCGGAGGCGCAGATCGACCGCTTCCTGCTGAAGCTCAAAGTGGACTACCCCGCCAAGGCGGACGAGAAGGAGATCGTGCGGAGGCTCGGCCTCGCGCGGGAACGCCTCGCGGTGCGCCGCGTGTGCGATCCCTCGCGCGTGCTCGAGGCGCGCGAAGCGCTGAGCTCGGTGTACGTCGACGACAAGGTGCTCGACTACGTCGTCGACGTGGTCGCGGCGACGCGGCGCCCGGCCGAAGCGGGGCTCGCGGAGCTGGCGCCGTTCATCCTCTACGGCGGCTCGCCGCGCGCGTCCATCGCGCTCACGGCGGCGGCGCGCGCCCACGCGTTCCTGCAGGGGCGCGCGTTCACCCTGCCGGCCGACGTCAAGGCGGTCGGCGCGGCGGTGCTCCGGCACCGCGTGGTCGTCACCTACGAAGCCGAAGCGGAAGGCGTGACGTCGGAGAACGTCGTCGCCCGCATCTTCGACGCGGTCCGCGTGCCCTGACATGGCGGAGGGCGGCGAGGACCTAGCGGAGCTCCTGAAGGAGGTCCGCCGCATCAAGGTCCGCAGCGAGCGGCTGGCGGCGGAGGTCCTGGCGGGCGGCTACGGCTCGGTCTTCCGCGGCGCGGGCGTCGAATTCAAAGACGTCCGCGAATACGAAGAGGGCGACGACCCGCGCGCGGTGGACTGGAACGTCTCGGCGCGTCTCGGGCGTCCGTTCGTCAAGCGATTCGTCGACGAGCGCGAACTGACGCTGCTCCTCGTCGTCGACGTCTCGCCCCGCCTCTCCGCCGGCTTTTCCGGGCGCTCCCCGCGCCACGCGGCGGCGGTCCTCGCGGCGTGCCTCGCGTTCTCGGCGGTCAAGAACCAGGACAAGGTCGGCATGGTCTCGTTCGGCGCGGGCGCGCGCCGCTTCCTCCCGCCGCGGAAAGGCGCCGGCCACGCGCTCCGGCTGGTGCGCGACGCGTTGTTCGGCGCGGGCGGAGGCGGCCCGCCGGACCTCGCCGCCGCGCTCGACCTCGTCGGCGCGATCCAGCGGCGCCGCGCCGTCGTCTTCGTCGTGTCGGACTTCCTCGAAGGCGGGTACGAGAAGGCGCTCGCCCGCTGCGGCCGCCGCCACGATCTCACGATCGTGCGGCTGCGGCCTCCGGAGCTCGACGCGCCGCCCGACTTCCTGATGCGCGCCCGCGACCCGCGGTCGGGGGCGACGCGCCTCCTCGATTTCGGCGACGCGCGGTTTCGCGCCGCCTTCCGGGCGCGCGCCGACGCCGCGCGACGCGCCTCCGACGACGCGGCCCGCCGCGCGGGCGCGGAGTCTCTCGAGGTCCCGCTGCCGCGCGTCCCCGACGTCGACGCCGTGATGCGCCCGCTCGTCGCGTACTTCCGCCGCCGCGCTTCCCGAGGAGCGCGGCGATGACGCCCGTGCGCCCGCGTCGCCCGGCGCGGCGCGCGGCGCTTGCGCTCGCCGCGCTCCTCGCGCTCGTCGCG
>DASPNK010000554.1:0-3613 GCA_035626575.1 Planctomycetota bacterium
CATCGAGGACCGACGGCGGTGCGGTGTTCGTCGTCGACGACGTCCCGCACGGGCCGCCGCACGACGATGCGGGCGCGTCCTCGAGGGCTGCGCCCCCTCGGCACGTCGCTCCGCGGTCCTCGCCGGGCACGGCACCGGACTTCTCACGTGATGCGACGCATGGACCGCGGAGGCCCGCGCGCGGAGCGACGGCCCCGCATCGTCGAACGCTCACTCGATCTCAGGTCGCTGCTGCGCGTCGCGTGTCGGTCGTCCCGGTCAGACCCGCGTGTCGGCGCGGTAGTACGCGGGGATCGACGGCGTGCGCCAGGTCCCCGACAGCAGGCGGTCGTAGACGTCGAGCAGTTCGTCGGCGTTTTCGCGGACCGGTTTGATGCGCGGCGGGTTGCCCGCGAGCTTCGGCACCAGCGAGCGGTCGTTGGCGAGGCGCGTCATCTTCTGCGCGAGGTCGGCGGCGTCGCCGAGGCGGAAGGTCCAGCCGTACTCGTTGGCCTTCACGAACTCGAGCATGCCGCCGCGGTCGGAGACGAGGATCGGCGTGCGGCTCATCGCCGCTTCGTTCAGCGTGAGCGGCGCGTTCTCGAACCAGATGGAGGGGAGGACCAGCACGTCGAACTGCTGGAGCACCTGGCTCACCTTCCGGTTGTCGTACCGGCCGTGGAAGACGACGTACGGGCAGTGGGCCGACCGACGCTTCAGGTCGTCGAGGTAGTCGACGGACCAGCGGTTCGGGGCGCCGAAGACGTGCAGCTCGACGTCGGTGCGCCCGGCGACTGCCTTCAGGAAGGCGTCCACGAGGACGTGCACGCCTTTGGTCTTGATGATCGAGCCCATGAACCCGAAGCGGAGCCTCGGGGAAGGCGTCTTGGGCAGCGCCTCGACGTAGGAGAAGTCCATCCCGTTCGAGGAGTGGACGATCTTCGAGGCGGGCGCGCCGAACTTGGAGATGAACTCGTCGCGCAGGAACGCCGACGGCGTGATCAGCAGGTCGCACTTGGCGAGGGCCTCCTGCATGTCGCGGAAGCGGCGCGCGAACGGGTTGCCGTGGGTCCCCGCCGCCGCCGCGCTCGCCGGCGCGTCGCCGCCGAGGAACGCGCCGACGGTCGTCGCCGCGGCGCCCGCGAGCGCGCGCGGCTTCCGTGCGAAGAGGCCCGGCGTCGACGTGTAGCGCGCGCGGTACGCCGCTTTGAACACGCCGCCCCAGCTTTCGGGCGTCGCGCGCGCATCCGCCTCGGGATCGGGGTCCTTCCATCCCGCGCCGTACACGCAGGGGCCGCACTTCGCGAACTCGATCGGGTCGCAGATCGCGAAGTCCGAGTAGCACATGCGCTGGCCCATCGGGCACATCGCCCAGAAGTCGTGCAGCGTCATCACGACCTTCTTCGCCCGCGCGCGCGCGACGTCGATCACGCCGAGCCCGAGCCCGACGAGGTGCTGAAAGTGGACGACGTCCGGTTTCCGGTCGTCGAGGTACTCGGCGAAGAGGCGCGCGACGCGCTCGTCCTGGTACGACTTCTCGAGCGGCGACCAGTCGAGGTCGGCGCGGTTGAAGAACCGCACGTGGAGGCGCTCGCGCTGCTCGTCGTGCACGCGGTAGGGCTCGACGTGCGAGTCCTGCAGGCGGGCGAACACGGAGACGTCCTGCGTCTCGGACTGCGCCTTCGCGATGTGATGCGTGTAGATCGCGGTGCCGGCGAGTTCGTACGGCGGCAGCTCGTGGGAGACGTGGACGATGCGCATGGGGCCGTGGGGGAAGGGCCGGCGAGGCCGCAGAAGTGACCGGTGGACTTATCGGTCGAAGCGCGTCGAGGGCCGTCGAAAGGACGGCCCGCCGCCCGCAGGGAATCGGGCGGCCGCGAGTCTACGCCTTTCCCGGACCCGCTCTGCGGCGTTTCCGTAAAACCCGCGAGGCGCCGGACGAAGCGCGCCGCCGTCGCGCGTCGGGAGGGCGACGTCGCGTTTGTAGAATGCCGTCTCCGCGCCGCGCGCCCCCCGCGCGTCGGCCGCCCGTGCCCGCCGGTCGCCGTTCGCCGCCCGGGGAGGAACTCAGAGGATGAGGATTCTGTTCGGCCTGCACACGTACCTCCCGGAAGGGAAGGGAGGCACGGAGATGCACGTGCAGGCGCTCGCGAAGGCGCTGGGGCGCAACCACGCCGTCCGGGTCGTCGCCCGCATGGGCGATCCGTCGCTGCCCGACGGCGCCGTGGTCCGCGAGACGGTCGAGGGGGTGGACGTCGCGCGCATCAACAACTGCTGGCGCGCGGCGGGCGGATTCGAACGCATCTACAAGAACCGGGCCGTTCACGACGCTTTCGAGCGCGAGCTGGTCGATTTCCGGCCCGACGTGGTCCATCTGCACCACCTCACAGGCCTCTCCACGACCGTCGTCGAGACGCTCAAGCGCGGCGGCTTGCCGACGGTGATGACCCTCCACGACTTCTGGACGGTCTGCCCCCGCGGGCAGCGCATGACGCGCGAGCTGGATCTCTGCGAAAACGTCGACCGCAACGTCTGCTTCCATTGCCTCGCGGGCATCTGGCCGGACGTCTTCAAGGACTTCGACAAGCAACGCATCGAGCTGGACTCCCGCGGACGCCTCGCTCCGAGACCCCTGGCGGAGTTCGACCGCCACCTCGCCTACGTGCTCGGCCTGTGCGACCTCCTCATCACGCCGAGCGAGTTCCACCGCGAGCGGATGCTCGACTTCCCGCTGCCCGCCGAGCGGCTGGTGGCGCTGCCGCACGGCCTCGATCTCGCGCCCTTCCGCGGGCTCTTCCGCGCGCCGCGCCCGGTGAAGCGCATCGGCTACCTCGGCTCGGTCATCCCGGTGAAGGGCGTGCACGTGCTGGTCGAGGCGTTCAACCGCCTCGGCCGCGCCGATCTCGAGCTCCACGTTCACGGCGAGGCGCCGCCGTTCCACGACGACAAGAACTACTTCGAGCGGCTCAAGTCGCGCGCCGTCGGGCGGCCCAACGTGTTCTTCCACGGCGCCTACCGGCCCGTGGAGCTGCCGCGGATCCTCTCCGGCCTCGACGTGCTGGTCGTTCCGTCGCTGTGGTGGGAGACGTTCTGCCTCACCATCCGCGAAGGCATGCTCGCGGGCGTGCCGGTGGTCGCTTCCGACCTCGGCGCGATGCGCGAGGCGCTCGACGGCGAGCAGAACGGGCTCCTGTTCCGCCCCGGCGACCCGCAGGACCTCGCCGACGCGCTGCGCCGCCTCCTCGAGGACGACGCGCTCCGCGAGCGGCTCTCGTCGCGCCGCGACGTCGTCAAATCGATCGAGACCTACGTCGACGAACTGCTGCCGCTCTACGAGCGCGCGATGGCGGTCAGCGCGGAGCGCGCGGGCACGCTCGCGGTCGCGCCGCCGCACTTCGCCGAGCCGGAGGAGCCGATGCGCCTCAACGTCGCGTCGGTGAAAAGCTCCGACGGGCTCGTGGTGGATCGTCCGGTTCCGGCGCCGGACGGACGCAGCGCCCTGGTGCGCGTGCGCCTGAAGGACGGCGCCGAGGCGACGTTCCGCGTGGAGCTGGAGGCGGCCGCGTCCGCGGCGCCCGCGACGCCTCCGGTCGACGACCGACGGACTGCCCAGGAGACGTCGCGCGAGGAGCGC
>DASPNK010000555.1:0-3048 GCA_035626575.1 Planctomycetota bacterium
TGGCGGCGAACGTCGTCGACGACGTCTCGCGTCGGTCGCCGATCGACGATGCGGGCGCGTCCTCGCTTGGCACGGCACGGGCTTCGATGCCGACGTCGTTCATTGACGCACTCCTCGGAACCGGGGCGCCGTTCCGACCGGCTTGACTTGGAGCGGCCCGGGCGGTCTACGATGCTGCGGGCCGGAGGCGCCGTCGGGCGTCGCGCGCGACCTCGGCCGCGAGAGGCTCCATGAAGCGGACCGTTTGGCTCGGCGTCGCGATGCTGGTCGCGCTCGGCGTCGCCGCATGGACGGCGACGTGCGACGACGTCCGCCGTTCGGACGACGCGTCGCGGTCGGACGACGCGGGCGCCCGCGGTCCCGCGCCGGCGACGCTCGACGGGAGCCGCGCCGACGCGAGAGACCCCGCGACCGAGTCCGCGCCGGCGGCGCTCGCTTCCGCGCCTTTCGCCGAGAAGCCCGTCGACGGCGGCGTCTCGGTCGCGATCGTCGACGTCGACGGACGCCCGGCCGCCGCGGCCGCGGCGCACGTGGTGCGAGCGCGCCGACGTTCGCTCGGAAGCGCGCGCCGGCAGCGCGCCCCGCTTCTGGCTCTTGAGGCGGATGCGAACGGCCTGATCCGCATTCCGAATCTCGGGCGCGACGTCGACGTCGTCGCGCGCCGCGGGTCGGCGTCGGGGCGGCTCGCGCTCGGCGCCGAAGTCCTTGCGGCCGGCGGCGTCCATCGGCTGGTCCTTCAGGCCGAGCGCACGCTCGAGGTCTCGGCGACGGACGCGGCCGGCGCGCCGGTTCCCGGCATCGCGGTCGACGTTCCCCGCTTCTTTCCGGTCGGAGACGTCGACGTCTGGACCGACTCCGACGGCCGCGCGACGTGGCGCCTCCGGCCGGCCGACGAGACCGCGACGACCGCCGAGCCGTGGGCGAGCGCCCGCTTCCCCGGGCAATCTCCGACGACCGCGAAGCCCTCGTGGTCGCACGGCGTCGGCCGGGTCGAGCTGCGCGCGAACGGCGCCGACCTCGTCCTCGCGCGCGTCGTCACGGCGCCGAAGCCGGGGACGACGCTTCCGGCGGAGGTCGACGTCGGCTGGATCCTCGAGCCGACCGAAGGCGGCCCGAAGGCGGCGGTCGACGCGACCTGCCACGGCATGCGCGCGGCGCGCGGCGGCACGGCGGAGATCGGCGGATTCCGCCGCGGCGACGTGGTGCGCTTCTACGCGCTCGCGGCCGGCTACGAGCGGACGGAGAAGATCGTCGTCGTCCCCGCGCACGGCGGCGTGCTCGACGTCGCGCTCGAGCCGGCCGGACCTGCGACGACGGTCGTGTGGAAGATGGTCGACGAACGCGGGACGCCGCTTGCGGGCGACGTCCGATACCGGTTGAGCCAACCGGGCGCGCCGCCGTCGGAGGAGGCGCTGGTGCTGCGGCGGTTCCTTCCGTCGAGCGTCGGAGGAACGCCGCCGCTCGACGCCGAGCTCGAGGACGGCGGCGTGCTCCGCTTGACGGCGGCGCCGGGATTCGCCGGCGTGCTGTCGCTCGAGGACGATCCGCCGGGACAACCCCGGGCGTCGACCGGCGTCCCGCGCGCGCCCTTCGCGAAAGTCGCGTTCCCCGCGCTCGAGGCCGGCGCCGTCTGGGAAGCCCCGACGCTGACCTGGCCGCGACCGCCGATCCTCGTCGCCGGCCGCGTCCTGGGCCCGGACGACGCTCCGGTCGTCGGCGCGACGGTGCGGGTCGTCGATCACATGATCCCTGGGGCCGGCCCCATGGACCTGAGCGTCCGGCCCGTCGAAGCCGTCGCGCGCTCCGATGCGAACGGGCGCTTCGAGGTCCGCGCGGCGGCGCCGAGCCCGCCGCCCGCCGTGCCGACGCTCCGCGCCACGGCGTCGCACGCCGCCGGCCGCAGCGAGCCGACGGCGTTCCGCACCGGCGCCGACGACCTCGTCCTGCGCCTCGTTCCTGACGGCGCCGTCAGGGGCGGCCTCCGCCGTGCGGACCTCGTGCGACGCGGCGCGCTCTTCCTCCGACTGACCCCGACCGACCGCCTGCGCCCCGTGTCGACGACCGAAGACGGCCTGAACGTGTCCCTCGGCGAAGCCGAGGGCGCCTTCGAGTTCCGAAGCGTTCCGGCGGGAACCTACGACTTCGTCGCCCAGTGGAAGTCGACCGAACTCGCGACCGTGAAAGGCGTCGTCGTCGCGCCGGGACGGCCGACCGAGGATCCGCGGTTGCGGGACCTCGTCCTCGGCGCCGACATGTTCGAAGCGCGCGTGATCGTGCGCGACGCGTCCGGCGCGCCGGCGTCGGGCGCGTCGGTGCGGCTCACGCCCGGCGGGGCCCGGACGGCGCACGGCCCCGTCGTCGTGCGCACCGATGACGCCGGCGAAGCGAAACACCTGTTCCCCGAAGCGCCGGAGTTCGTCGCCGTGTGCGTCGGCGCCGCCGGATTCCTCGAAACCACGGTCGAAAAGGCGTCGTTCCCGCTCGAGGTGACGCTCTCCCCCGGCGCCGCGGCGCGCGTCGTCTTCGACGCGCCGGAAGGCGCGCTGCGGCTTCCGGGCGTGGAAGCGTGGCGGCTGACCGCCGATCCGGTCGCGGCGCATCGCGCCGCGCCGCCGCCCCCGCCTCCGCTCGCGCCGCCCACGGCGTCGATGGGCCCGCATGAAACGTCGGCCGTCCTCCGCGGGCTCGCCGTCGGCGCCTACCGCGTGCGGCTCGCGCCGATCGTCGCGGGGGCGGCGACGGAGCCCGGTCGCGGGTTCGACGTCGGAACCTTCGACGTCGGAGCGGCCTCCGGCGAAGTCGAAGTCACGCTGACGTTGAACCCGCGGACGGTCGAGACGTTGAAACGTCTCGCGACTCCCCGCTGAAGGAAGGCGCTCACGCCTCGGCGTCGCGCAGACGCCCGCGAGCCGCCCGACGCCGAACCCGGAGCCGCCGATGAATCCCAGACTCGGACTCGCCGCCCTCGCCGTCGTACTGCTCGCGGTCGGCGCCTCGTTCCTTCTGCTGCGCGACGACGGGTCGCGATCCGGCGTCGACCATGACGCG
>DASPNK010000556.1:0-2274 GCA_035626575.1 Planctomycetota bacterium
CCGAGCTGATGCCGTGGTTGATCATCTGCAGCGCGGCGCCCTGGAAGCCGCCGTTGGTCATGGCGGCGAGGCCGAGCAGCACGTAGCCCATGTGGCTGACCGACGAGTAGGCGACGAGAGACTTGAAGTCCTTCTGGGCCATCGCGCACAGCGCGCCGTACACGAGGTTGATGAGGCCGAGGCCGCCGATGAACAGGACGAAGGTCTCGCTGCGGCCGATCTCCGGCGCGAACGGATAGCTGAAGCGGAAGAAGCCGTAGCCGCCCATCTTCAGCAGCACTCCCGCCAGCATCATCGACACCGCGGTCGGCGCCTGCACGTGCGCGTCGGGCAGCCAGGTGTGGAACGGGAACACCGGCACCTTGATGGCGAAGCCGCAGAAGAGGCCGATGAAGATCCACTTCTGGAACTCGAGGTCGAAGCCGTTCGCGAGGCCGGTCAACGTCAGCACGTTGAACGTGTCGTGGTCCGACTTGAAGTAGAGCGCCAGCATCGCCACGAGCATGACGACCGAGCCGGCCAGCGTGTAGATGAAGAACTTGATCGCGGCGTAGATGCGCTTCGGACCGCCCCACACGCCGATGAGGAAGTACATCGGCAGCAGGACCACTTCCCAGAACACGTAGAAGAGGAAGAAGTCCATCGCGCTGAAGACGCCCATGAGCCCCGCCTCCAGCAGGAGGAAGAGGCTCATGTACGCCTTGACGCCGTTCTCGATGCCGAACGAGTAGTAGATGCAGAGGATCGACAGCGCGGCGGTGAGGATCAGCAGCGTCAGCGAGAGCCCGTCGACGCCGAGGAAGTAGTTGATGTTGAAGGACGGGATCCAATTCGCGTACTCGACGTAGCGGATGTCCTTCGCCGTCGCCGCGGACGCCGCGACCTCCAGCTCCCACGCCTCGTGCCAGACCTGGTAGACGCCCTTCGCGCGGAGGTCGGCCTTCTTCTCCGCGGTGAGCGCCGCCGGCGCGTTCGCCGCGACGTCGCGGAGCAGCGCCTGGACGTCGGCGCGCGCGGCGGCGTCGCCGACGGCGGCGACCTTCTCCGCGGCGATCGCGCGGAGCTTCGCGGGGGCGGCCTCCCCTTCGCCGCGGGCGTATCCGAGACCCGCCATGGCGATCGGCACGAAGGTGGCGACCGTCGTCAGCAGCGCGATCGTCCGGATGAGGCCCTTCGCCTGCTTCGGGCAGGCCAGCACGACGACGGCGCCGGCGAGCGGCAGGAAGATGGACAGCGAAAGCAACATGGTCGGGCTCTCTCTTCTCGGGGTCGCGGCGTCCCGGCCGCGGCCCCGGTCCTATTCCGTGTTCAGCGAGCGAAGATGAGGACCGCCGCCCCCAGGGCCACGAGGCCGAGGACGGTGAACATCACGTAATCGTTGATCTTCCCGGTGACGAGGCGGCGCGCCGCCGTCCCGCCTTCCAGCACCGCGGCGCCGGCGCCGCGCACCGCGCCGTCCACTCCGTGGTAGTCGATCTTGCCCGACGCCTTGGCGATCAGCGTCGTGCAGAAGCCCGTCGCGTTGACGACGCCGTCGACGACGGCCTTGTCGAAGGCGAAGCTCGCGGCGAACAGCCGCTTCGACGCCGGCACGAGCCCGCGCATGATCGCGGCGTCGACGTACCAGAGGTTCTCGAGCGCCGTCCGGATCCCGCGCAGCGCGCCGTTCTTCGACACGTAGTCGACCCCGCGGCGCTTCATGAAGAAGAAGTAAGCGAGCAGGATCGCGCTCGGCGTCACGATCAGCGAGAACACGAGCACGAACCCGTGGGCGTCGTGCCAGGCGTGGCCGTAATGCTTCGCGATCTCAGGCGCGCCCGCGGCGACGGCGCCGTGAGCCTGCAGATCGTGGACGTATTGGCCCTCGAAGACGCGGCGCGTCGCCTCGGTGGCGGTCGACGACCCGGTCATCAGGTTCTTCACCAGCGTCCGATCGTTGACGCGGTCTTCGAACCAGTGCGAGCCGGGCCACGACGGCCAACCGACTCCGGCGCTCACGACGGCGAGGACTCCGAGGACGGCGAGCGGGAGCGCCATGCGCCACGGCGACTCGTGAGGCTCGCCGTGATGACCGTGGTCGGCGTGGCCGTGGCCGGCGCCGTGGCCCGCGCCGTGGGCTGCGTGAGCGTCCTCCACGGCCGCGTGGGCGTGACCGTGGCCGTGAACGTGCCCATGGCCGGCCGCGGCGTGCCCGTCTTCGTGGGCGTCGGCCGCAGGCACGGCCGAGTGCGCGCCCGAAGGCGGCGCATGGTGCGCGCCGGGCGCGTGCGCCGG
>DASPNK010000557.1:0-2667 GCA_035626575.1 Planctomycetota bacterium
GGGCGTGCTCCGACTGAAAGTCGTCGACCGGAAATCGAAGGCGCCGATCGCCGGGGTCGCGTGCGAGGCGGTGCTCTTCGGGCTCGAGGACGCGGAGTTCGAGCGCCGGGCGCCGCTCGCCGAAGTCGCCGCCGACGTCAAAGGCGAAATCGTCCGCGCGGTCGGCGACGAGGAGGGCGTCGTGACCTTCCCCGGCTTCCGCAAGGCGGCGCTGGTCCGCGCCCGCAAAGGCGCCTTGGGCGGCGAGGGGTATTTCCGCGAGCCGTGGAACGGCGAAGGGGAGCGCACGTTGACGCTCGTCGCGGGCGTCGACGTGATCGCCACGCGCGCCGACGGCAAACCGGCGGGGAACCTCGCCATCCACGCCACGAGCGATCCGGCGCGGTGGGGCTGGGGCGAAGTCGCGCGCACCGACGCGCAGGGGCGCGCCTTTGCGACGCGCCCGTCGTGGGGCCCCGAAGGCGACGGATGGTGGCTGCGCGCCGAAGTGCTCGCGGGCGACGGCGACGCCGCGACGCAGGTGGACCCGCACCGCACCGATCCGGTGCGCCTCGTGCTGCCGCCGACCGGCGCGCTCGTCGTGCGCGCGATCGGCCCCGACGGCAAGCCGTTCGCCGGGGCGAAGGACGCGACGCTCTACCTCCTCGGCGGGCTCTCCGAGGTCCCCGAAGAGGACGTCACGGGCGACGTGCAGCACGTCGCGCACACGTTCCTCCGCCGCGGGGAAACGCGGTTCCCCTACGTGGCGCCGGGCAAGGTGTTCCGCTGCGAAGTCGAGACGAAGGTCGAAGGCGCGCGCCGCGGGCGGGCGACGTTCCTCGGCCCGCGCGTCGCGGGCGCCGAAGCCGTCGGCGACGTTCCGTGCGGAGCGCCCGCGCTCGTCGCCGCCGGGCGCGTCGCGTTCGACGACGGCGCCGCGATGGGCGGCGCGACGGTGTCGATCACGCCGGTCGTCCCGCGCGAGTCGGGGACGCCGGTGTGGGGCGATCACGGCGGACGGCGCACCGAGGCGAAGGACGACGGCTCGTTCCGCGTGACGCTCGACGTGCCCGCGACGCCGCCGTGGCCGGAGAAGCTGCGCGTCAGCGCCGCCGAGAAGGGGAGAAGTCCCTGGGGCGCGTCGCTCCTGACGACGGAAGCGGTCGCTCCGCCGGCGCGCGACGGCGTCGTCGATCTCGGAACGCTCATCTTCAAGCGGCGCCGGCCCCTGGTCTCGGGGACGGTCGTCGACCGGAACGGGTCGCCGGTCCAGGGCGCGCGGCTGCAGCTCTTCAGCAGGATCGACGGCCGGTACCACCAGGACTGGCGGTACCAGGACGCGACCTCGGGCCGCGACGGCGGGTTCGAGATCTTCGACGCCGGCCCCAACCCCGACGGGATCGGCGAGCCGCGCTTCGTCGGCGCGACGCTCGAGAGCGCCTGCTGCTTCGAGCCGCCGCCGTTCGCGCCCGGCGCGACCGGAGTGCAGGTGGCGTTGCAGCCCGCGGGACGGCTCGAAGGGTCGGTGAACTTCGGCGAGAAGCCGGAGGATCGGCCGTCGGAGCGCACATGGTTCGAGTCGCCCGTCGAGATCCGGCTCGGCGGCCCGCCCGCGGAGAGCGCGTTCTCGTGGAACTTCGATCCCGTCGGGAAGACGCTCGAGCTGAATCTCCAGGGGGACCGGTTCGACGCCGACGCGTTGAAGCCCGGGATCGCGCGCGTCGAGTTCCGGTTGCGGGGCTCGAAAGAGGCGTTGCTCACGATCGACGGCGTCGACATCCGCGGCGGCGAAGTGTGCAAGGATCCGCGCCTGCAGAACGTGGACCTCTCGGGGCTCGTCGGCAAGCGGACGGTGACGGTGGTCGACGAAGCGGGCGCGCCGATCGTCGGCGCCGTGGTCTACACCAAAGGCCTCGAGCGGAGATGGATCCGCCGCCCCGTCGGCCGGTCGGGCCGCGCGCACGTCGTGTGCGGGAACGAGTCGCCGGAGGCCTACGTCACGGCGCCGCAGCGCCGCGGCAAACATCTCGGTCCGCTCGTCGCCGACGTCGTCGCGACGCTCGTCAAGGCGACGCCGTGCCGCGTGGTCGTGCGGCTGGACGAAGCGACTCCCGTGCTCGAGGACCCCTACGGCGTGGGCGCGCAGCTCGTTTGGGCGGCCCCCGCGCCGGGCGGCGGCGCGCCGTCCGAAGAATGGGACCACCCCTTCAACCAGGGCGGTCGCTCGCAGGGGCGCTTCGGGAAGAACCGCACGCTGACCCTCGAGGCGTCCGAGCCCGGCGTCTACGTCGTCGCGCCGCTCGTCGTGTTCCAGGACGCCCACCGCGGCATGTCGATGATGATCAGCGACCCCGAGCGCCGCACGACGATCACGATCGCCGAGAATCAATCGACCGCCGAGGCGACCATCTCGATCGCTCCCGCGACGCTCAAGCAGCATCAGGAGATGATCACGCGGTAGCGGTGCGGGGCGCCGCAGCGTCGGTCGCGCGCCGCGGCTGAATCAGCGCCGGCGCCTGGACCGCGGAGGCCCGGCGCGGCGCGCAGCGCCGCACCGGCCCCGCATCGACGAGCTTCCGCGGTCGTCGGCGAGGCGCCGACCGTCGTGCGGCGCCATTCCCCGCACGTCGCCGCTCGACGAAGCAGGGCCGTCCCTCCGCTCCGCTCCGGGCCGGGCCGCTGCGGTCC
>DASPNK010000558.1:0-3215 GCA_035626575.1 Planctomycetota bacterium
GAGAACGCCGTCATGGCCGCCGTCCTCGCCGAAGGGACGACGACGATCATGAACGCCGCGTCGGAGCCGCATGTCCAGGGGCTCTGCCGGGCGCTCAACGCCTGGGGCGCGCGCATCCGCGGGGTCGGCACCAACGTCCTCGAGATCGAAGGCGTCCCGGCGCTCAAGCCGGCGCCGCACCGCCTCGGCCCGGACCACATCGAAATCGGTTCGTTCGTCGCGCTCGCGGCGATGACGGGCGGGGAACTGGTCATCCCCGACGTCGAGCCGGCGCACCTGCGCATGATCCGCCTCGTGTACGCACGCCTCGGCGTGGAGACGCGGTTCGAGGGGCGCGCCCTGGTCGTGCCCGGCGGGCAGGCGCCCGAGGTGCGCTCGGACGCCGACGGCGCCGTGCCGAAGGTCGACGACGCGCCGTGGCCGGGTTTCCCGGCCGACCTGACGTCGCTCGCGCTGGTGCTCGCCACGCAGTGCCGCGGGACGGTGCTCATCCACGAGAAGCTGTTCGAGAGCCGGCTCTTCTTCGTCGATCACCTCGTGTCGATGGGGGCGCGCATCGTGCTCTGCGACCCGCACCGCGCGGTGGTGGTCGGGCCGACCCGCCTGCACGGCGCCCGGATGGCGTCGCCGGACATCCGCGCCGGCATGGCGCTCATCGCGGCGGCGCTCTGCGCGCAGGGGACTTCGACGATCCACAACGCGCATCAGGTCGACCGCGGCTACGAACATATCGAGGCGCGGCTTCTGGGCCTCGGCGCCTCCGTCCGGCGGGAGTGACCGCCGGACGTCCGACCTCGGCCCGGGTAGCATGCGGGCGCCGCGCGGCGCTCCGCGCGGTCGAGATCACCTGATGAACAGCCTGGCGACGCTCGCGATCTTCGGCATGGGCGGTCTCGAGATCGTCGTCGTGCTGGTGATCGTGCTCATTCTCTTCGGGAGCCGCCTGCCGCGGGCGGCGAAGGCCCTCGGCTCGTCGATCAAGGAGTTCCGCAAGGGCGTGAGCGAAGGCTCCGGCTCGCCGCAGGACGAAGAACCGCGTCTCCCCGAAGGTCGCGACGACCGGCCGGGCGACTACGGCGCGCGCGACCGCGAGTCCGAGCGCCGGCGTTGAGCGCGACGGGCGACGCCGGCGCCGCTCCCGCGCCGAAAGGCGGCGGCGCGTACGGCGACCGCGGCGCGACCTGGGCGGTGGAGATCACCGTCGACGGCGCGCGCCTCGAGCTGAAGGAGTTCCTGCACGACGTCGTCGGCGGCGCCGTCGACGGTCTGCTCTCCGGCCTGCGCGGCGTCGACCGCCCGACGTCGATCCGCATCGACGCCCGCCGGCTGCGGTGACGCCGTTCGAGCGCACGGCTCCCGCGTGGTCCCTCGGCGTCCTCGCGGGAGGCCGCAGCGTCCGCATGGGGCGCGACAAGGCGAGCGCTCCGTTTCGCGGCGGCACTTTGCTCGACCATGTCGCGCGGCGTCTCGCTCCGCCCGGCGTTCCGCTCCTCGTCTCGCTGCGCCCGGGGACGCCCGATCCGCCCGCCCCGTGGCGTCGGGTCGACGACGCGACGCCCGACCTCGGCCCCATGGCCGGGATCGCGGCCCTCGCCCGCGCCGCGGAGACGCACTTCGTGCTCGTCGTCCCGTGCGACTTGCCGCTCCTGCCGCCGGATTGCGGCGATCGGCTGCTCGCGTTCTCCAAGGGCGTCGACGCCGTGACGCTCCGCGTCGGGGGCCGGACCGAGCCGTTCCCGGCGTTGGTCGCCCGCGAGCTGGCGTCGACCCTTGAGGCGGCGCTCCGCGAAGGGCTGCGCCGCGCCGACGGCTGGCACGCGCGCGTCGCGGCGGCGACGGCGCCGTTCGAGGTCGCGTTTCCCGGCGTCGACGCCGCGGAGGCGCTGCTGAACGCGAACGACCCCGCGACGCTCGCCGACGCCGCGCGACGCCTCGACCGCGGCGCCGCGCGCTGACGCGCGTTGCCGCGTCCGGGCGCGGCTGGTAGGTTCGCCCGACGCCGCGCTCCGCGCCGCGTCTTCTCCCGCCGCATGACTCCCGAGGCCGCCCCGTCGCTCGACGCGCTTTACCGCGACATCGCGCCCGACCTCGCGACGGTCGACGCGGAGATCGCCGCCGCGCTGGCGGTCGATCGCCCCGAGCTGAAGGCGATGATGGCGCACGCCGCGGCCTACGCGGGCAAGAAGCTCCGCCCCGGCCTGGTGCTGCTGATCGGCAAGGCGATGGGCGGCGATCCGCGGCTCCGCCGCCTCGGCGCCTGCGTCGAGTTGATCCACCTCGCGACGCTGGTGCACGACGACGTCATCGACGGCGCCGAGCGGCGGCGGAAGATCGAAACGGTCAACGCGCGGTGGACCAATTACGACGCGGTCCTTCTCGGCGACGTCATCTTCTCGCGCGCGATCAACCTGCTCGGGCGGCTCGGCGACGCGCGGAGCATCGACGTCCTGACCCGCGCGGCGAGCACCCTCTGCGAAGGCGAGATCCTCCAGAACGCGCACCGGCACGACGCGGATCTCGAAGAGAACCTCTACTACCGGATCATCTCCGACAAGACCGCCGTGCTTTACGGCGCCGCCTGCGAGCTGGCCGCGCACCTGTCGCGCGCCCCGGAGCCGGTCGTGCAGGGCCTGAAGGTCTACGGCGTCGAGCTGGGGCTCGCGTTTCAGATCATCGACGACTGCCTCGACCTGGTCGGCGACGAGTCGGAGGTCGGCAAGTCGCTCGGCACCGACCTCCGCAACGGCAAGGTCACGCTGCCCATCCTCCTGCTGTTCCGGCGCGTCGACGCCGCGGAGCGGAAACGCCTCGCCGCCGCGGTGATCGGCGGCGCCGAGGAGTCGGAGCGGCGGCGGCTGCTGGAGGCGTTGCGCGCCCACGGCTCCGTGGAGGAGGCGCTTGAGCGTGCCGCGCGCCACGTGCGCGACGGGCTCGCCGCGGCGCGCGCCGTCGCTCCTGCGGGAGCGATGACGGCGCTGGAGACGGTCGCCGCTTTCGTCGTCGCGCGGCGGAAGTGACGGCGCTCAGCGCGTCAGGCGCTCGGCGGCCGCGACCGCGTTGCGCCAGAGGAGCGCCACCGTCACCGGACCGACGCCGCCCGGCGTCGGCGTGAACGCCCCCGCGACTTCCGCGACCGCGGGATCGGCGTCCCCGACCACGACCGACTTGCCGTCGAACTTGACGCGGTTGATGCCGACGTCGATCACCGCCGCGCC
>DASPNK010000559.1:0-3665 GCA_035626575.1 Planctomycetota bacterium
GGGCCGGAACGCACGCGTGTCCTGCGGGAAGGCGCAGGCGCCGAGGAGAAGCCAGACGACGAAGCGCATCTTCGATCCCTACGTCGCCGCGACCCGCGTGACGAGTCGGCCGAGGGAGACGGCGTCGTTCGCGACCTCGACGACGCACGTCTGACCGGGCGCCAGCCCCGCGACCCCCGCGGGCGTGCCGGTGGAGATCACGTCCCCCGCGCGAAGCGGCCACAGCCGCGACAGCTCTTCGACGACGCGGCCGACGTCCCACGTCATGTCCGCGACGCGGGCGGACTGTCGGAGATCTCCGTCGACGACGCAGCGGACGACGAGAGACGAAGGATCCTCGACCGCCCAGGCGGGCGTCAGCCACGGGCCGACCGGCATCGACCCCGGGAAGTTCTTGGCCCGCAACCACGGATGCCCCGCGGCCTTCGCCGCCGCCTGCACGGCGCGCAACGTGAGGTCGTTCGCGACGACGTATCCCGCGATGCGCGAGCGTCCGGCGCCGTCGGGCAGGTCGACGGCGTCGTCGCCGATCACGATCGCAAGCTCCGCCTCGTGGTCCATCTTCCCCGCGGCGTCCGGCGGGATGCTCACGGCGTCGCCGCCTCCGACGAAGCACTCCGGGAACTTGGCGAACGTCAACGGCCGCTCGACGGGCGCGTTGCCCAGCTCGACCGCGTGCGCGCGGTACGACCGGCCGAGCGCGAGCGCCTTGAAGGCGCGGCGGAGGTCGAAGGGCGGCGCGAATCGGGCGTCGTCGACCTCGCCTGCGGGCTCGAGGGCGCCCGTCGCCGCAAGTCCGCGCCAGGCGCGGACCGCTTCGGCGGCCGCCGAAGGCGTCCCGAAGAAGGCCTGCGGATCGGCATCGTGCGGGCCCGACGGCGGGACGAAGAGGCGCCCGTCGACCACGAGCCGGAGCGCGAGGCGCCCTCCGCCCGTGCGCACGAGCGCCGCGCCGATCGTCTTGGGTTTGCGTTCCCGTTCCGACACCGTCGCCACCTCCGGGAAACGTCGCCGACGCGCCGCCCGACCTCGCGGCGCCTCCGTGACTTGAAGCAGTCTCCGTGCCGCCGCGCGCGTTGTCGGCGAGGCGCCCGGCCGTATAGTACGCCGCTCCCGAGCCGCCCGACCGCGCGCACGCTCGTCGGGCGCCCCTCCATGACGACTCCGGCTCCGCCCCGCCGCCTCGCGTTGTTCGGAAGCACGGGCTCCATCGGGAAAAACGCGCTGCGAGTGGTCGACGATCTCGCCGGCGTGTTCGAGGTCGCGGTGCTGGCCGCCTGGCGCTCGGTCGACGCGCTGGCGGAGCAGGCCGCGCGCCTGCGTCCCGCGGTCGTCGCCGTGGGCGATCCGCGCCTCGAAGACGACCTCCGCCGCGCCCTGCCCCGCGACTTCCGCGGCGACGTGCGCTCCGGGCCTGCGGCGCTCGCCGAACTGGCGCTCCGCGACGACGTCGACTGCGTGCTCAACGCCGTCACCGGGGCCGCGGGCCTCCCGGTGACTCTCGCCGCCGTCCGCGCCGGCAAGCGGCTCGCCCTCGCCAACAAGGAGTCGCTGGTGGCCGCAGGACCGCTGGTGATGGCCGAGGCCGCGCGCAGCGGCGCCGAGATCGTGCCGGTCGACTCCGAACACAGCGCGCTCTTTCAAGCGTTGCAGGCCGGGCGGCGCGACGAGGTGAAGAAACTCATTCTCACGGGAAGCGGCGGCCCGTTCCGCACGCGACCGCGGGAGACGTTCGCGTCGGTGACCCGCGACGAGGCGCTGAAGCACCCCACCTGGACCATGGGACCGAAGATCACCGTCGACTCCGCCACCCTCATGAACAAGGCGCTGGAGATCGTCGAGGCCCGCTGGCTCTTCGACGCGCCGGCGGACCAGATCGACGTGGTCATCCACCCGCAGTCGATCGTCCACTCGATGGTCCTGTTCCAGGACGGCTCGGTCGTCGCGCAGATGTCGCGGCCCGACATGCGCACGGCGATTCAGTACGCGTTGACCTGGCCCAGGCGCCTCCCTTCGCCGCTCGAGACCTACAGCGTCCCGGCGTTCGCCAACCTCACCTTCGAGGAGCCCGACGTGCGGAAATTCCCGAGCCTGCGGTTCGGCCGGCGCGCCGCCGTCGAAGGCGGCCTCGCAGGCGCCGTGCTCAACGCGGCCAACGAGAAGGCCGTCGAGCTGTTCCTTGAAGGTCGCATCGCGTTCCCGGAGATCTTCGAGCGCGTCGAGCGGACGCTCGACCGGACGCCTTCGGGCGTCGCGACCAGCCTCGACGACGTGCTTGCGGCCGACGCCTGGGCGCGCGCGGAGGCGGCGGCATGAGCGTGCTCGTCGACGTCGGCCGCTACGCCCTCACCGTCTTCGGCATCGGGTTCATCATCTTCGTCCACGAGCTGGGGCACTTCCTCGCCGCGCGGGCGATGGGCGTCCGCGTCGAAGCGTTCTCCATCGGCTTCGGCCCCCGGCTCTTCGGATTCCGCCGCGGGAACACCGACTACAAGATCAGCCTCATACCGCTCGGCGGGTTCGTGAAGATGGCGGGCGAATCGCCCGAAGCGCGGCCCGAGTCCGACGGGCTTCGCACCCGCGCGCCCGATGAATTCGCCGCGAAGTCGGTGCCGCGACGCGTCCTGATCATCTGCGCCGGCGTGATCATGAACCTCGTGTTCGCGCTGGTCGCGCTTCCCGTGGCGTTCACCTGGGGCGTGCCCTTCGAAGCGCCGAAAGTCGGCGCGCTCGAGGTCGGCGGGCCGGCTTGGTCGGCGGGGGTTCGTCGCGGCGACTCCGTGCGCGCGGTCGACGGCGTCGAAACGCTTTCGTTCCAGGACGTGGCGGTGGCGGTCGCGACCGGCGACGACGACGTCACGTTGACGCTGGAGCGCGACGGCCGGCGCTTCGACGTCGCGGCGAAGCCGCGCGTCGGTGAGCGCGGATTCCCGAGCCTCGAGATGTATGCGGCGCACGCGCCGATGACGTTCGACCTCGCGTCCGCCGATCCGGACAAGCCCGCGCACACCCCGGCGGGGCACCGCGGGCGCGCGGGCGTCCGGCCGGGCGACGTGCTCGTCGCGATCGACGACGTCCCGGTCGAAGACTGGATGCAGTCCGGCGCCGCCGTGCGTCTCATGAACCTCGAGACGCGGACGGTCGTGCTGCGCCGCGGCGGCGACGACGTGCGCGTCACGGTGCCGCCGCTTCCCCGCCCGCGGACCGGCGACGGCGCGAAGGTGTTCGGATTGACGTCGGCCGATCTGAAGTTGGCCGAAGTGCGACCGGATTCGGCCGCCGCCCGCGCGGGGCTGAAGGCGGGCGAACGCGTTCTCGCGGCGGACGGTGCGCCCCTCGACGGACGAGACGCGCTGTTCCGCGCGCTCGGCGGCGCGTCGACGCTCGTCGTCGAGTCCGCGGACGGCGCGGAGCGTCGCGTCGCGCTGGACGACCCGCTTCGCGACTCCCTGCGGCACGAAGTCGCCTTCGCCCGCGACGAGCTGACGCTCTCCCCCGCCCCCGGCGGCGCCGCGGCCGCGGCGGGCGTGCGTCCCGGCGACCGTCTGGTGCGGATCGACGGCAAGCCGGCGGTCGCGTTCTCCGACCTCCGCGGCGCGCCGTCGGACGCCCCGGTGCGTCTCGGTCTCCGTCGCCGGGGGCCGGAGGGATGGACCGAACTGGAG